>JABDQT010000151.1 GCA_013042165.1 Kiritimatiellales bacterium
GGTTTGCAGTTTGCGGTTTGGAACTCCTCCGTGAAATGGGTCGCCGGCGGATACGAGGTATAGCGGGGCCCCGGAACATTGTATTTACGAAGTTGATCGAGGCTGACGCTTATCGGATTCATTTAAAATTTTGGACGGTTTCGGTAACGGCCTGAATGGCATCGATCTCAGCCTCCGGCGGAACGCCGTGGCCGAGGTTGAAGATGAATCCGCTGCGGCCGCGCATCTCCTCGAGAATCCGCCGGGCCTCCTCCGCTGCGGCTTCCGGTTTTGCCACCAGCAGTGCGGGGTCGAGATTGCCCTGTACGGCGACATCCCCGGGAATCTTTCCGGCTACATAGCGCATATCGATGCCCCAGTCGATGCCTAGCACGTTGGCGCCGGTCTGCACGACTTGCTTCCAGTTGTGGTGGACATTGCGGGCAAACACGATGGTTGGAACGGCACCGCCTATGGCATCGATAATCTGCTGCATCCAGAGCCCGGATATCTTCCAGAACATATTGGGAGCGAGCGTGCCGCCCTGGCTGTCGAAAATCTGGATCACATCAGCACCGGCTTCAATTTGTGCTTTGAGATAGACGATGGTGGCTTCGGTGATCTTCTCGAGCAGGGTGAAGAAGAGCTTGGGTTCGTTATAGAGCATGGCGCGTGAGCGGATGTTTTCGCGCGAACTTCCGCCTTCGACCATGAAGGAGGCGAGCGTCCACGGCGAGCCGGCAAAACCGATGATCGCCCGTTCATCGCCGAGTTCATTACGAACGAGTTTAATGGCCTCGGGGGTGTAGCTGATGTGGTCGAGCACGTTCGTCGGATCCAGCCTGTCGACGTCCGCCTTCGAATTGAGCTCGAAATCCATGCGGACACCGCCCTGATCGAGCAGTTCGTATTTCTGTCCCATGGCTTCGGCAATGACGAGGATGTCGGAAAAGATGACGGCGGCGTCGTATCCGAAACGACGGATCGGTTGGAGCGTAACTTCGGCGGCCATCGCCGGATCCTGTACCAGCTCCGTGAACTTGTGCTCGGCCTTGAGCGCGCGATATTCCGGCAGGGAGCGCCCGGCCTGCCGCATCATCCAGACAGGCGGTCGGTCGTTGGCTTCGCATTGACAGGCGCGCAGAAAGCGCTCGCGGCAGGTTATCGTGTTTTCATCACTCATAGGCCGGACATTGTCGCATACCGGCAAAAGGTGATCAATTCACTTTTACAGCGTCGAGCTCGATCTCGAAAAGCAGGTCGTGGCGGCAGACATCGGCATGCGATATGGCGACGGGCAGCTCGGGGAGGTTGTTTTTCAGACAGTAATCGGCGAGCAGGTGCGCTTCGTCGAAATTCTTGAAGTAGGCGATGGCCCGGCAGGTGTTTTCCCAGTCCATGTCGCGCGATTCCAGAATGGCGTGCACGACTTTCATGGTCAGCTCAATCTGCTTTTCGGTATCGCCGATATGCACGGTCTTGCCGCCGGGTTCGATGCTGGCGGTGCCGGAAATGGTGAGCAGGCGGGAGCCGGGCTGGTCGATCTCGACGGCGCGCGCAAAAGAGCTTTTATAGTCGATGGCCGGGCACTGTAGCGGGGAGGGCACGGCGAACACCTTGACGCCGTCGTGCTTGGGCTTGACCGCGAGCAGGGCGCAGACCATCGCTTCGCCGGCGGCGGAGCCGGCGCCGATGCCGGTACTGGCCGGCACCATTTTTTCAAAGGTGCCGCGCTCCTTGAAAAACTGTGTGCGGACGGCGTTGAATTCGTCGTACCATTCAAGCAGGTCGTTCAGATAGATCCACGTGCGGGCGATATCGGTAAATTCCATATCAGCCTGACCCAGCAGGGTTTCCATTTTTTCAAACACCTCGAGCGCCTGCTCTTCGCGGGAGAGGGAGAGGTCGTCGGCGCGGATGTCACCGAGCAGACAGTAACGCGCGTCTTCGGTGTCGTACCAGTTGCCGACCTTGCGCTCGCCGTCCATGACGGGATGAAGCTCCGCACCCGAAAGTGCAATAAACTGCGTACCGGTGATGGTTGAACCCGAGCAGGCATCGCCGTGGAGCAGGGTCATCGGCCAGTCCAGTTTCTTGATGGCCGAGACGGCCTTGGGATAAAACTGGCGTCCGCCAAAGAGATACTGAAAGGCGATCTTGGCATCGCGGGCCGCCATTTCGGCCGCCACGCGGTCGAACACATCGTGGAGGGTTGATTCCGTGGCCTGCGCCGTGGTGAAGTAGGCCTTCACGCCGTCATGCGGGAATTCCACGATCTGCAGCGTATCGGTCGGATTGACGATAGATTCATCCATTTCAAGGCTTTCTTTCACGGCCCCTTTTTGCAGGGCGGCCGGTGAGGTTTTAATAGCAGTTAACATACCAGACTTCTTTCTGTCGCAGGTCAATCTCATTGACCTTATACCTATGAGACGACCGGGGGCAGGGGTTATGGACAAGCCTGTAATATCGGCCTATTCATTTCGGGCGAGAAATTGCCCGTTGCGGCGGCTCGTATGTTTTCCGTCTTCAAAGGTATGAACGCCGTTGACCAGAACGTGGCGCATGCCGTCGGCGAGCCGGTGCGGGTCGGCATAGGTGCTGTTTTCGCGGATCGCTTCGGGATCGAAGATGATGAGATCCGCAACATAGCCTTCCTTGATCAGTCCGCGCTTTTGCAGGTTGAACTGCCGGGCCGGCAGTCCGGTCATTTTATGAATGGCTTCGGGCAGCGGCACGGTTTTGCCATCCAGTGCGGCGCGGAGGAAGCGGGTATGGCTGCCGTAGGCGCGCGGGTGCGGATGGTCGCGGCTGAGCGGGCCCCACGGCGCGCGCATCGAGCCGTCGGAGCCGAGCGAGACATAGGGTTCGGCGAGTACGCGCCACATGTTTTCCTCCGACATGCTGAAGAAGATGCCGCCGGTTTTCAGCTCGTCGGTGTCGATCAGATGCAGGAAGGCATCGACCGGTTCCATGCCGAGCGCATCAGCAACCTCGGGCAGGTATTTTCCTTTGTAAGCCTCGTATTGCGTGGAGCCGATCATGACGTTGTCCCAATAGTCCGCCGGCTGGCCGGCGAGCTCGTCGCGCAGGGTGGCGCGGGTTTCCGGATCGCGGATCCGCGCAAGGATGGCATCGCGCCCGCCATACGAAGCCCATTGCGGCAGCAGGATGTCGAGATCGGTGCTGCCGGCGGTATAGGGATAGCGGTCCGAGCCGATTTCGATGCGCGAGCCCGCCGCCCGGATTTTTTCCAGCGCCGCCTCGAGCTTGTTCCAGTTTTTGATGCCCGAGGTTTTGAGATGGGAAATCTGCAGGCGCGCACCCGAGCGTTCGGCGATGTCGATGGCTTCGTCGATGGCCTCGAGCAGCTGGTTCGATTCGGAACGCATGTGGGTGGTGTAGAGGCCTCCATACCGGGCGGTGGTGCGGCAGAGCTCGATGATCTCCTCGCGCGGTACGGCGGAGCCGGGCGGATAGGCCAGCCCGGAGCTGAGGCCGATGGCGCCTTCGTCAAGCGCCTGTTCAAGTGCGCCCTGCATGCGTTGCATCTCGTCGGATTTCGCACCGCGCGGTTCGTACCCGCAGATGCCCGCATGCAGGGTATTGTGCCCGATCAGCAGGGCCACATTGATGGCGGGGTTGGCTTCGGCATAGCGTTCCCGGTAATCGGCGACCGTTTTCCACGGCGGTGCTTCGGGGCGGGTGGGGATAGGCCGCCGGGCTGTCCGCGGCGCGCCCGGCGAGCGCGCCCTGCCTAATTGCGAGTAATCCTTGTCGCACCAGTCGGAGGGCATTTTGTAGTCGCCGTTGAGCGGCGCGGCCGAGGCGCCGCAGTTGCCGCAGATTTCCGTGGTGATGCCCTGGTAGATTTTCGAGGCTGCGGACGGTTCGAGCAGCAGATAGGCATCCGAATGCGAATGGGCATCGATAAATCCGGGGCAGACGATGCATCCGGCCGCATCGATCGTCTGATGGGCGGTGGATGCCGAAAGATCGCCCAATTGTGTAATCGAAGTTTCGTTAATCCCGATATCGCAGGCAATAGCATGGCATCCGGATCCATCGATCACGGTGGCATTGATAATCCTGGTATCAAAATCCATGGGGAGGATTTTAACGGGAAAAGGCCCGATAGAGAGCAAAATAAGCGCTTTTATGGAGCACACTTAAATATGAATACAATATTGTATTAGATGAGATGTGTAATACAAAAATGACTATATAATTACCAGTGATCGAGTGGGAAAAGAAGGGAGGTATAATTAGATAAATCATTGCATATGAATTATATATAAAATTCATGGGCGTCAATATATCTCCCTTGGCACACCTATTGCAAAAAGGGCCGCCTTAAGCCGCGGACATGTTGTCCGGGCTGAGTGGACAAAAACTGATGGAGATGTATTGATGAAAATGAAGTGGTTGAAAATACCGGCATTGGTTGCGGCGGCGCTGGTGCTGGGCTTGGCGTCCCCCGTTTGGGCGCAGGAAGCTCCCGAAGTAGAGGCGGTATTCGACGCGGCGGCCGTGGCCGGCGAAGCGGCGTATGCCATCGATAACATGTTCCTGATGTTGTGCGCGGTGCTGGTGCTGTTCATGCAGGCCGGTTTTGCGCTGGTCGAGTCGGGCTTCAACAGTGCGAAGAACACCGTGAACATTCTGTTCAAGAACCTGATGGATCTCTCCATCGGCATGATCCTGTATTTCATCATCGGCTACGGCCTGATGTATCCGGGCGATGGCAACGGCTTCCTGGCCTTTGGTCAGTTCGGGATTGGCGGGATCGGGGCCGAGACGGCCGAAGCGGGTGCCTTGGCACCGCAGGTCGACTGGCTGTTCCAGGTGGCCTTTGCAGCGACGGCGGCGACGATCGTCTCCGGTGCGGTGGCCGGACGCATGAAGTTCCACGCCTATCTGGTCTACAGCGCGGTACTCACCGCAATCGTTTACCCGATTTCCGGCTACTGGAAATGGGGCGGCGGCTGGCTCGACGGCATGGGTTTCTATGACTTTGCCGGTTCGCTGGTGGTGCACGCCTGCGGCGGATTCGCGGCACTGGCGGGTGCGATTGTACTCGGGCCGCGCATCGGACGTTTTTCCAAGGATGGAAAATCCAAAGCCATGCCCGGCCATAACCTGCCCATTGCTACACTGGGTGTATTCATTCTTTTGATCGGCTGGTTCGGTTTCAACCCCGGTTCACAGCTCGCAATTACAGGCAAGGGCAACACCGATGCGGTCATGCTG
>JABDQT010000163.1 GCA_013042165.1 Kiritimatiellales bacterium
GTTCCAGGTGCTGATCTCGCTCCCGACGGGGTCGCTCAGTACGGCAACGTCACGCAGGCCCTTGATCATGCCGTCGATGCGCGGGTCGGTCAGTTCCAGCCGGTCGAGCAGTGCCGCGCTGAGGCCGGCCGCTTTACCAGCCTCGAGATCCTTGGCGTTCTCCTGCTGGATCAAACCGCGTTGCGCATCCAGCTCTTCGGCCATCGCCTCAAGGATCGCGTTTTTCTTGCGGGTTGACAGCTTTGCCAGTTTGCGGCTGGCGGCTTTTGCGTCCCGGCCGATTTTTAAAACCTGTTCTTTGACGTCCATTTTTTCCCCTTTAAAGGATCACCATATTGTCACGGTGAATCACCTCGCCGGATTTGCCGGCGGTTTTCTGTCCCATGAGTGTTTCGATTTCCTCGCTCGCATATTCAACCAGGCCGCGTGCAATGTGTTCTCCGGCAGCAGACTGGATGTCCACCATGGCGCCGACCTTGAACACACCCTCAACCGCCTTGATGCCGACGGGCAGCAGGCTCTTGCCCGCGCCCAGCGCTGCGACCGCTCCGTCATCGACCACCAAATGGCCTTCCGCGCGATTAAAGAAGGCGATCCAGCGCTTCCGTTTGGAAATGTTGCCCGCCTGCGGAAACAGCAGGGTGCCTTCGTCTTTGCCCTCAAAGATGCGTGTCAGAACGCCGGTCTTGCGTCCGTTTGCAATGACCACGGGAATGCCGTTGTGCGCTGCAATCTGAGCCGACTCCAGCTTCGATGCCATGCCGCCGGATGAAAGCCGATCCTGTTTGTCGTCGATCAGGCCGAGAATATTGTCGTCGACCTCTTCAATGTAGGAGACGCGTTTCGTGTTCCCGTTACCGGCCGGTTCGCGCAGGCCGTCGGTAGTGCTGAGCAAGACGAGTGCGTCGGCGTCGATCAGGATGGCCACCAGCGCGGCGAGCACATCATTGTCGCCAAACTGGATCTCCTCCGTTGAAATCGCATCGTTCTCGTTGATGATCGGCACAATGCGCCGGGTGATGAGATTCAGCAGGGTGTTGCGTGCATTCAGGTGCCGTTCGCGGTGCCGCAGGGCATCGTGGGTCAGCAATACCTGGCCGATCCGGCATTTGTTACTGCCGAAAAGCTCGTCGTAGACGCTCATGAGCCGAATCTGGCCCACGGCAGCGGCCATCTGCAGATCGGTCATCGCCTTGGGGCGCGTTTTCATGCCCAACGCATCCAGACCGGCGCCCACGGCGCCCGAGGAGACAAAGGCCACTTCGCCGCCCCGATTTTGGAACTGCGCGAGTTCATCGACCAGCAGGCCGAGCCGGCGCTTGTCCGGCCGCCCGGAGCTTTGCACCAGCACCTTGGTGCCGGCCTTAACGACGATCCGGTTGGCATTACGGAGCGCCTCGCGATGTTTTAGGTTTTGCGTCATAAAGGGTCGTTCATTTGCTAAACAGGGTCACGTGCTATCACATCGCCCCTGTTTTGTCGAGGGTTCGGCATCAATCGTGTTTTCAACCTGTGAAACTTCCGCTACCTTCTCCAAATGAGAGTTACAAGTGGAATACTGCGCAATCGCCGCTTCGAGGTTCCGAATCAGGAGGTGCGGCCGACCATGGAGTCGGTGCGCGAGGCGGTCTTTTCCTCGCTGGGGGGCTCGTGCGCAGGGCTGAAGGTGCTGGATCTGTTTGCGGGATCCGGTGCGCTGGGCATGGAGGCCTGGAGTCGGGGAGCGGCATCAGTCACTTTTGTCGAGCAGCATCCCGGTGTCTGCAAAACCCTCCAGGCCAATATCGCTGCCCTGGAGCATGACACGCTCGGGGAAACCCGGTGCATCAAAGCGGACGCACTCAAGTGGCTCGAACGGGCGGGGGAGCGGTTCGACCTTATTCTGGCCGACCCACCCTATGATCTCCCCGATGCGATGCAGCAGACCCTCGACGGCATTGCAAGGCATTCGGTTTTGACAGAGGACGGCACCGTGGTGTACGAGTTGCGGTCAAAGGGCTCGGTTGAGGTCTCTGCCGACTGGAGCGTTTTGCGCGACAAGCAATACGGCAAAACGCGCGTACTGATACTGCAGCTCAAAAGAGAGGATAAATCATGAATCGGGCGGCCATGTGCGCGGGAACTTTCGACCCCATTACGATGGGGCATCTGGATGTGATTGAGCGGGCATCGCGCATATTTCCCCGCGTAGTCATTGCGGTGGCCACCAATCCCGGCAAAAACCTGCTCTTCTCGCTGGAAGAGCGGATTGAACTGGTTCGGGAATCCACCACGCATCTCAACGGCATCGAAGTGGACGCCTTCGATGGCCTGCTCGTTGATTTTGCAGAATCCAAGGAAGTGCGGGTAATCGTCCGCGGTATGCGCGCCTTTTCCGACTTTGAATATGAATTCCAGATGGCCCTGACCAACCGCAAGCTCAAACCCCAAATCGAGACCCTCTTCCTGATGCCCAAGCAGGACTACAGCTACGTAAGCTCCAGCAATGTGCGGGAAGTCGCCCGGCTCGGCGGCGATACCTCGCTCTTTGTACCGCCGCCCGTGCAGGAAGCACTAAGAAAACGCTTCGGTTAGTGGCGGCCGCTGCAGAGGTATCCGCCCTTATGCCGGTGGGCACCGAGTGTAATCACCAGTTGAACATAGGCTTCCCAGACATTCTCAGTGCCGTCAGCGGTGTCATAGTCCCCGTTTGACGCCTGCACCCGGATCAGCGATTTAGCGGAAGGACTGAAGTCGAGCATCGCCGCAATACGCCAGCTGTCGCCGAAGGTTTCCCTTGCTTCGCCGGGTTCTTTGCCTTCGTTGGTCAGGCCGACCTGTTCCCAGCGCAGCCCGCCGCGAAAATGGGGCAGAATTCCGTAAAGGGCCTGGACATAATAGCCGTCCTGCGAGGAATCCAGATCATCGCCAAGCGCGGCACCGGGATCATCTGACGCTTCAAGATCCAGGTTCTTGTTGCGGTAGAAATATTCCGCCTGCAGCGTGAAATCACCCTGCCCATGTTCACCATGAGCGCTGTATTGATACAGGGCATCCGCGCCGAAAAACCAGCTCATGCCATCCAGATAGTTATTGGTGCCGGAGCCTTCCTCATGGATTTCCTGATGCTGACCGGAGCCGAACGAAGCGCCGAAATGAAGGCCGTGATCATGTCCCAGATCAGGCCCCGCCTTCACCCAGGCGATACCCGCACGCGGACCGTCATGGGAGGATAGGGGATCCTCTCCTTCATAAGCAAACATACGCTCGTTTTGTCCCTGTAGAGCTTCCACGCCTGCGGTCAGCTGCAAGGGAGAATCGAGCGTCCAGGCGGCCTGGACGCCGACTTCGTTCAGTCCGTGATCACCCAGGGCCAGCTCATAGATTAAAGGCTGATCTGCAAAATCCCACTGGTGCGGATGCTGGGCGTTGATGATGCCGAAATCGCTGAAAAACTTGCCGCCCTTCAGGCTGATGCCCCACGGCAGTGATGTCGTTTCGACGAAGGCCGTTTCCAGCTCCGAATCTTCGGCGGTGAAGGCCAGTGTGGCTTCAGCCCGCAGATGATCGTCGAGTTCTCCGCTCAGATAGATCTCAACCTCGCGCAGGTTAAATCCGGCCTGCTGCCCGTGGTCATGTTCCTCGTGTCCGTGTCCGTGTCCGAATCCGGACAGCTCTTCTTTGACATGAGTGATGCCTTCCCCGCTGTTCTCATGATAGTAGATAGAGTCGATGACGACACCAAGCTGGGGGTTCAGCTGCTCGATTAGGTGCTGTTGTTCACTGTGGTCATGCTCGTACTCAGCGTTAACCAAAAGGGCACATCCCGCCAGTATTACGGCGGATGAATAGATCCGTTTCATTGTTTTCTCCGTTTAAAAATAGATGACTGTAAACCTGCCGGAGCAGGGAAGTAGAGGTGTTGCTAAACAGTCATAAACGGAGGTGCGCGGGCCTGATGATTACGTTCAGATGAGATGTCAACATAACCGCATCTGACTTCCAGGATATCAGAGAAGACATAAAGCGCAGCGGGGATATTCAGTGCAGCGGGGAGCTCCGCCGGCAATACGGCAAGGCCGCAGAGCCCGCAATCACCCTCCTCATGGGGCTCTTCATCCTGGTGGTCATGATGATGTGCGCATGTATCGTGTGCCGAACCGATCTCATCTGCTGGTTCAGAGCCGTGCAACGGCATATGCAGCCACGGCAGCAGAACCATCAGCAGAAGGTATGTAATACTCAGAATGGTGCGGACTCGATTCACGTCACGCAAACAACACGATTCGTGTTCTCACGTCAAGCCGCTGTATAATCATTCAAAAAGAGGATAAAGGCGGTCCATTTCCTCTAAAAACCCGGTTGCTTTCCCCATAGGGAGTGTGTAGCTTTCCCGACTTGTTCCGTATCAGGAGAGGTGTCTGAGTGGTTTAAAGAGCACGCTTGGAAAGCGTGTGTGCGCTTTACGGTGTACCGAGGGTTCGAATCCCTCCCTCTCCGCCATTTTTACGCCAAGCGCAAAAGCGGCGCACAGACTTGTCCGCCGAAGCCTTGGCAAAGGCGGGATGGGAGCAACAAAAATTTAGCGCGAGCGTAGCTCAGTGGTAGAGCCCCACCTTGCCAAGGTGACTGTCGTGAGTTCGAATCTCATCGCTCGCTCCATTTTTACAACCCGTTCCAGGACTGGAGCGGGTTTTTTTGAAACGGCATGATCGACTTTATCCAGGTGAACAAGCAGTTCGGTGCGCAGGACGTGCTCAAGTCGGTGACGTTCCGGATCAATTCCGGCGAGCGGATCGGCATCGTCGGCCCCAACGGGGCGGGCAAGTCGACGATCTTCGGCTTGATCGGCCACGATATCGAGGCCGACGCCGGGGAGATTGTCATCCCGAAAAACACGCGGATTGGCTATCTGCACCAGCAGCTCAATCCGCATGCCGTCGATCAAAACCTGCTGGAATACACCGAGGATTCGATCCCCGATCTCAAGACGATACCGGCCCGCATCCACGAGCTCGAGCATGCGATGGAAGCGATGGAGTCGGCCGAAAAGGAACGGGCGCTCAGGCAGATCGGTAACCTGCAGCACGAATACGAGCATCTCGGCGGCTATGAGATGCGTACGCGGGCGGAGGCGGCGCTCTGCGGCCTCGGGTTTCATGTGGAGGAGTTCACAAAACCCTTCGCTTCGTTTTCAGGGGGGTGGCAGATGCGGGCCGAGCTGGCGCGCACCCTGATCGCCAATCCCGATCTGCTGATGCTCGACGAGCCGTCGAACTATCTCGACCTGCCCGCCGTTGAATGGCTGCAGAAATTTCTGCGGGCCTACGAAGGAACCATGCTGCTGATCTCGCACGACCGCTACCTGCTCCGTTCGCTGGCCACGATTACGCTCGAAATCGCCGGCGGCAATGCGACGCGCTATCAGGGTGGATACGACTACTATCTCAAAGAGCGCGAGGCGCGGCTTCATCATCAACTGGCCGCCAAGAAAAATCAGGACCGTGAACGCGAACAGATCGAAAGCTTTGTGCGCCGCTTCCGCGCCAAAAGCACCAAGGCCTCGCAGGTACAGAGCCGTATCAAACAGCTCGAAAAGATGGAAACCATCGATGCGCCCGCGACCGTGGCCAACCTTTCAAAAATCCGCCTGGCCGATCCGCCGCATAGCGG
>JABDQT010000165.1 GCA_013042165.1 Kiritimatiellales bacterium
CCCGCGCACCAGACAGATCGGTTCTTCAAAATCAGGGCCGATCAGCACCAGCTTGTAGAGGCCCGGATTCGCGCGGCGCAGCACCCCGGGGATGCGGTCTGTTTTTCCCTGCGGCTTGCTGTCGTCCAGCACCAGCATGAGGGGCTTCGGCTCCTCTTCCGGTTCGGGAACAACTTCAACAACCGGTTCGGGCTCCGGCTCCGGTTCGGGTTCCGGCTCGGGCTCGGGGATCACCACTGGCTCCGGCTTGGGCGGCTCGATGATATCCACATAGTCCTCGCTGATCCACACGCGGCTGCCCGACGGCGGGGCGATCTTCAGCCAGTCCTTAAACTCACCGCGCACCGACAAGGCCGCACCGGTATTGACGACCGTAATGACGTCATAGTTGAGGTTGGGTCCCGTGCGCACATTGAGCTTTGCCGGCTGAACAATCCCTTTTTTAACATACTGGGCCGCCACCCAGAAGTTGAGGCTGTCGGGTGCCTGCACCGCCACCCATCCATTCGTCTTTTCAAAGTAGGCCATCTCGTCGCCCGCCATGGCCCGATCGAGCAGCTCGCCCTTGACACCGGGTCTGGCGCGCAGGCTGACCCGGTCGCCCGTGACGCGCACCTTGGTGAGCTCGTTGGTCTGGGCACAGGCTGTTGCGCCGATCGCGATCAATATCCAAAGAAATCTCATATCCACCCCCGCGTCTATAGCGCAAACAAGGTTCGCGCATTGGTTGCTGTCAATTTCGCCATGGAGTCTAACGAAGAGCCCTTGAGTTCCGCAAGTTGTTTAGCCACATGAACCACGAAGGCGGGTTCATTGCGGTTTCCGCGCATGGGAACCGGCGCGAGATAGGGCGAATCCGTTTCGATCAGGAGTCGGTCATCCGGCACATAGCGCACGACTTCGCGCAACGGATCGGCATTGGCGAACGTCACGATACCGCTGAAGCTGATCATCAGGCCGAGATCGAGCACCTCGCGGGCAAACGATACCTCGCGCGTGAAGCAGTGCAATACCCCGCAGCGGCCTTCCCCGCCCTTCCACGCCTTCGAATATTCCTTGAGCAGCGCCACCGTATCCTCATCGGCATCGCGCGAATGCACCACCACCGGCTTTTCAAACTCCAGCGCCAGCGCCAGATTTTCGTTGAACAGCTTTTTCTGCTCCGCGGCGGTTTCGGCCGTGTAGTAATAGTCGAGACCGGTCTCGCCGACGGCTTTGACCAAAGGATCCGCAAGCAGCTCGCGCAGTTCGGAGAAGTCGGGGTTTTCGGTGGCCTCGTCGCGGTCATACCCCGCACAGCCGAAGATTCTGCCGGGATGCTCTTTCGCCAGTTTCAACGAAAGCGCATTGGCCTCGGCAGTGCCGCCGATGGCCACCATTTCCAGCACACGGGCCTCTTTGGCCTGCTCCAGAATCTCCGGAAAGGTTCCATCCTTCACGAAACGGTCGAAATGCACATGCGAGTCGATAAACATAAGGCAGAGCAGTAAAGCGAAACCGGCATGCCGCGGGCGAGATTTATTCCCCGAAAATGCGTAGTGCCCGGATTACCAACTTTTAACGAATTAACCCTTGAAGATGCATAGGCCAATCGGCATATTTGCGCGCCTTTAGAGAGTTAAGGCTGAATATTTAACGAGGAAAACCAATGTCTAGACAAGTCCCTTTGAAGAATGTCCGCAACATCGGCATCATGGCGCACATTGACGCCGGCAAAACCACCGTGTCCGAACGCATCCTGTACTACACCGGCCGTTCGCACAAAATCGGTGAAGTGCACGATGGCGCCGCCACCATGGACTGGATGGAACAGGAACAGGAACGCGGCATTACGATTACTTCCGCGGCCACCACCTGCATGTGGAAAGACCACATGATCTCCATCATCGACACGCCCGGTCACGTGGACTTTACGATGGAAGTGGAACGTGCCCTGCGCGTACTCGACGGCGCGATTGCCCTCTACTGCGCGGTGGGCGGGGTGCAGCCCCAGTCCGAAACCGTTTGGCATCAGTCCGAGCGCTATGAAGTGCCGAAGATTGCCTTCGTCAACAAGATGGACCGTATCGGCGCCGATTTCTTCTCGGTGGTCGACGGCATCCAGAACATGCTTGGTGCCAACGCCGTTCCGGTTGTGATTCCGATCGGCGCATCCGACACCTTCACCGGAGTGATCGATCTAATCACCATGAAGGCTCTGATCTTCAATGAAGACTCCAAGGGGGCCGAATGGGACGAAACCGAAATTCCGGCCGATCTGGTTGATACCGCCAAGGAATGGCGCAACAACCTCGTTGAAAAATGTGCCGAGCAGGATGAAGAACTGCTCGAAAAATATTTCGAAGATGGCGATCTCTCCGAAGATGAAATCTGGACGATCCTGCGTCACGCCACCTGCGCACGCCAGGTGGTACCGGTCTACTGCGGCTCCGCCTTCAAGAACAAGGGTGTCCAGCAGGTGCTCGACGGCGTCATCAAGATCCTGCCCGCACCAAACGAAATTCCGCCCATCATCTGCACCAAGAATCCGGAAAACCAGCGCAAGGTCGACGACAACGAAATCATGTCCGCACTGGCATTCAAGATCATGTCCGACAAGCACATGGGCAAGCTGACCTACCTGCGCATCTACTCGGGAACCATGACCGCCGGAACCACGATCTGGAACTCTTCCCAGCAGAAGAAACAGCGTATCGGGCGCCTGCTCCGCATGCACTCCAACCGGCAGGAAGCTATCGATGTGGCGGTAGCCGGTGACATTGTTGCCGTGGCCGGCCTGGCTGAAACAAAAACGGGCGATACCCTTTGCGAAAAGGATAACGAGATTTTCCTCGAGTCCATGGATTTCCCGGCGCCGGTAATCTCGATTTCCATTAAGCCGGAATCCAATGCCGACAACGAAAAGCTCGGCGAAGCTCTGCACCGCCTTGCGGACGAAGATCCGACCTTTACCGTGGCCTTCGACCACGAAACATCCGAAACCATCATCGCGGGCATGGGCGAGCTCCACCTTGAAATCATCGTTGACCGCCTGAAGCGCGAATTCGGTGTTGTGGCTGAAGTCGGCCGGCCGGAAGTGGCATACCGCGAAACCGCGACCTCCCCCGCCGATGGCTCCTACAAGCACTCCAAGCAGTCCGGTGGACGCGGGCAGTATGGCCATGTGGTCATGGGCATTGAGCCCGGCAAGCCCGGTGACGGCTTCGAGTTCGAGAACAAAGTGGTCGGCGGACGTATCCCGACGGAATACATTCCGTCCGTGGAAAAAGGTATTATCCAGGCGCTGGAAGCCGGCCCGTATGCCGGTTACCCGGTGGTGGACATGAAAGCCACGCTGACCGATGGTTCCTACCACGATGTCGACTCCTCCGACTTCGCCTTCCAGATTGCCGGTCGTCAGGCCTTCAAGGAACTCTTCATGAAGGGCAACCCGCAGCTGCTGGAGCCGATCATGAGCATTGAGATCACCACGCCGGAAGAATTCATGGGACCGTGCAACAGCACCATCGCACAGCGTCGTGGACGTATTGAATCCATGGACGAGCGCGGTGGCATGAAGATTGTGAAGGGCATGGTTCCGCTGAGCGAAATGTTCGGCTACTCCAACACGATCCGCTCCCTTACCCAGGGCCGCGCGTCCTTCTCCATGCACTTCGAGCATTACGAAGCGGTTCCGTTCTCGATTGCCGAAGAGGTGGTCGCCAAGCGCCGCGAGGAAGGCAAAATCAAATAACGCTTCCGCAGCCCGGAAGAACAAGGTCGTCCCTGCGGGCGGCCTTTTTTTATTTTTTACCCCCGATGCTCCGCGACTCGAATGGGCGAGTACGCATAGGGACAATTGTCGTTGCAATGTTCCTACCCATGGTGTCTATTACCGGTAACCTGAGCTCGCCGCTTAGAAGACACAATTTTAGGAGAAGACCATGAAAGCCCTTTTGATTGTCGCCCATGGAAGCCGCCGTAAGGAATCGAACGATGAAGTCCGCCGACTGGCCTTGCGTATCAAGGAAAACGCCGGGCCGGCCTTTGATCTCGTCACCAGCGCCTTTCTCGAAATCTCCAGCCCCCTGATCGACTCCGCCGTGGCCGACCTTGTCGAAGACGGCGCAACCGAAATCAAGATCTTCCCCTACTTTCTCGCCGCCGGCACACACGTCGTGAACGATATCCCGCGCATTATTGATGAAGACTGCCAAAAGTATCCTGACGTGCATTTTGAAATCCTGCCCCACCTCGGTGCATTGCAGGGCATCAGTACGTTGATCCTCAACCAGATCTACAAAGGCGTGCCTCTCCAACCCCAACTGAATTCGCTCGAAACCGATTAGCCGTAATTCAAAAACAATCCGCTCGATATTCCGTTTGACACGGTGCCTCTATTCACCTAGCTTCTCGCCCTTGTTTTGACCCCAGCTGTTTGGGGAGGTGAATTTAGATATGGCAAAAGAAACCTGTGAAGTAAAAGTACGCCGTGGTGAAAGCGTGGATCGCGCCCTGCGACGCCTGAAGAAGGCACTCGACAAGGAAGGCATCCTGAAAACCATGCGCGCAAAGCGCTGCTATGAAAAGCCCAGCGAAAAGAAGAAGCGCCTGGCTAACAGCCGTCGCGGCCGCCGCTAACCGGCCCGCAAGGCAAAGAAAAAGCTCCCTCAACCGGGGAGCTTTTTTTGTGCATATAACACTTCTTGCGAAGGCCTCAATAGGCCGTACCGGACATCCATTTCACATAGACGTTCCAAAGTGCGGAACCGCCCAGCACCCAGAGAATCGCCGCAAGTGCAATATAGGGCCCGAACGGAATCTTGCTCTGCCACTCCCGCTTGCCGGCCGCGATGAAGGCAACTGCGACAATCGTGCCGATCAGCGACGAAACAAAGACGATAAAGATGA
>JABDQT010000102.1 GCA_013042165.1 Kiritimatiellales bacterium
ATTCTTGGCCGTGGCGAGGAGTTTACCCGTGCCGTAAAAATCGAATACGAGGGCATTCGCAAGGAACACCACGCCACCCAGCAGGCCAAGGAGTTCCTGCCGCTGGAAAAAGCGCGGACCAACGAACAGAGCTTTGACTGGACAACCTACACCCCGCCGAAGCCGGACTTCCTCGGCTTGCGCGAGTTTTCGGTCAGCGTCGAGGAACTGGTCCCCTACATCGACTGGACGCCCTTCTTCTGGACCTGGGAACTACAGGGCAAATATCCCGCCATTCTTGAAAACGAGGGCGAGCTGGGCAAGCGCGCCCGGGAACTGTTCGACGATGCGCAGACCCTGCTCAATCAGCTTATTGCAGACCGGCGGATTCATCCGCGCGGGGTGTGCGGGTTCTTTCCGGCCAACCGCGTAGGCGACAGCATCGAGGTCTACACCGACGAAACACGGTCCAGCGTGCTCAAGCATCTGCACTTCCTGCGGCAGCAGATGGTGAAGAAGGACGACACGCCCAACCGCTGTCTGGCCGATTTTATCGCCCCGAAGGATTCCGGGCAGGCGGACTTCATTGGTGCTTTCGCCGTGACCGCCGGTCCGGTGGTGGTTGAAATGGCGGACGAATACAAGGCTGACCACGACGACTACAATGCGATTCTTGTGCAGGCCCTCGGCGACCGGCTGGCCGAGGCCTTCGCCGAATACATGCACAAGCAGGCACGCGATGCCTGGGGCTACGGCAGGACCGAAAACCTCTCCATGCCGGAAATCATCAAGGAGAAGTATCGCGGCATCCGTCCGGCGGCGGGCTATCCCGCCTGCCCCGCCCACACCGAAAAGATCACCCTCTTCGAAATACTGCATGCCACGGACCTCGCAGGCATCGAACTCACCGAAAGCATGGCCATGACGCCACCGAGCTCGGTATCGGGGCTTTACTTCTCGCATCCCGACTCCCGCTATTTCCCGCTCGGACGGATCAACCGGGATCAGTCGGAAGACTATGCGCAACGCAAAGGTTGGCCGCTGGAAAAGGTGGAAAAGTGGCTGTCGCCCAACTTAGGATACACCCCATGAAGAATATTTTGGATTTAATAACGAAACGCCCGCTTATCTTCGACGGCGCGATGGGCACGGTGATCTACTCCAAAGGAGTCTTCATCAACACCTGCTACGAACACCTGTGCATTACCAATCCCGGCCTGATCAGCGGCATCCACAAAGACTACGTCGTGGCCGGTGCGGATGTCATCGAAACCAACTCCTATGGCGCCAACCGCATCAAGCTCGAAGCCCACGGACTCGTCGACCAGCTCGAAGCCATCAACCGCGCGGCGGTCCGGCTGGCGCGCGAAGCGGCCGGCGACGAGGTGCTGGTGGCCGGCTCGGTCGGACCCTGCCTAAAATCCAACCAGCTGTATGTCGACCACCTGGCCGCCGAAATGGAAGAGACGTTTCGCGAGCAGATGGCGATACTCGCTGACGAAGGGATCGACCTGTTCCTGCTCGAAACCTTTACCCATGCGCAGGAGGCACAGCTGGCGGCGGCGGTCGCCCGCGAATTTGGCGTTCCGGTCTTTGTTTCGGTCACCGTCGGCAAGGACGGCGAAACCCGCCGCGGCGAAAAGATCGAACAGATGGTTCGTGCGTTTGATGCCGACGCAAACATTGACGGCATGGGCATCAACTGCGGCATGGGTCCCGCCGCGGCATTCAGTATTGCCGAGCGCGCCCTGCCCCATACCGGCAAACCATTCACGGTGATGGCCAATGCCGGACTGCCCCAGGAAGTGGACGGCCGCATGATCTACATGTCGACACCGGAATATTTCACGGAATACGGCAAAAGTCTCATCCAGATCGGCGTGCGCGGCGTAGGCGGATGCTGCGGTACTACGCCGGAACATATCGCCATGCTGGCCAAGAGTGTAAAGACCATGACCGGTGTGAAGCAGCATGTCCTGATCGAGAGCCATACCGATCAGAAAATGCCCGAAGTCAACGTAATCCCCATGGCGGAAAAGTGCGCCTTCGGGGCCAAGCTGGCACGCGGGGAAAAGGTCACCAGCGTGGAGATCACCCCGCCCCGCTCCATCGATCTCCAGCCGATGCTCGACAAGTGCCAAACCTGCAAGAAGGCCGGCATCGATGCGATCAACATTCCCGACGGACCGCGCGCGAGTGCGCGTATCTCGCCGATGGTCTCCGCACTGGCGGTTGAGCGCGAAGTAGGCATCGAGACTGTGCTGCACTACTGCTGCCGGGATCGCAATCTGATCGGGATGCAGTCCGATCTGCTCGGCGGCTATGCCGGCGGCCTGCGCAACTATCTCATCATTACCGGCGATCCGCCCAAGCTGGGTGACTATCCTGATTCCACCCCCGTCTTCGATGTCGATGCGGTCGGTCTCACCCAGGTCGTAACCAACCTCAACCACGGCGTTGACGTGGGCGGCAACCCGATCAATCCGCCGACCGGTCTGCTGATTGGCGTGGGCGCCAATCCTTGCGCAGTCGAGCCCGAGCGCGAGCTGCAGCACTACATGAACAAGATTCATGCAGGCGCAGAATATACCATCACCCAACCGGTCTTCGATCCTGAGGCACTGTTGCGCTTCCTCGATGCCGCCGAAGCCAGGGGCGGCACGATCCCGGTCGTTGCCGGAGTCTGGCCGCTGGTATCGCTGCGCAATGCGGAGTTTCTGGCGAACGAAGTGCCGGGCGTCGAAGTCCCCGATGCAATTCTCGAAAGAATGAGCACCGCGAAGACCAAAGAGGAAGGCCGGGAACTGGGCGTCGAAATTGCACGTGAAATCTGCGAGCGCATCGCCGACCGGGTGGCCGGCTTCCAGGTCAGCGCGCCCTTCGGTATCGTTGATCTCGCCCTGCAGGTTTTAAAATAAACTTCTTCAAGAACTGGAAATCCGTGCGCCACGCCGTTATATAGTACCGTTTTAGTGAGGTTTTTATGTCCGAAGATTTAGATAAACTGCATGCGTATTACCGCGAAGGCGATCGTCAGTTCCAGATCGCCGGCGGCGAGGCGGGATGCAGAAAACTGGCGAACGATTTTTATGATATGATGCAGTCGCTTTCCGAAGCCGACCATATCCTGAAACTGCACCCCCGCGACCTGACGGAATCGCGCGAAAAACTGGCCCTCTTCCTGTGCGGCTATATGAACGGCCCGGAACGGTATGAGGAAACATACGGCCCGCTTCAGCTCGGCCCGGCGCATGCCCATATTCCGATCACGTCGGCCGACCGCGATGCCTGGCTGCTATGCATGAGAAAGGCGCTGGAGATGCAGGACTACCCGCAGGCATTCAAGGATTTTATGATGAAGCGCTTTGCGGTACCGGCCGAACGGATCCGCAACCGGCCGTAGATCATTTTTCCAACCATTGGAAAATGGTGGAGGAGAGCTCGGCGACATTGATCGGCTTGGTGATGTAGTCGTCCATGCCCCCTTCAATGCAGCGCTCGCGGTCTTCACTGAATGCATGTGCGGTCATGGCGATGATTGGCAACCGGGGCCGGTTCAGGCCGGTTTCCCGCTGCCGGATAACGCGCGTGGTTTCGATGCCATCCATGACCGGCATCTGCACATCCATCAGCACCAGATCAAACTCGTTGGCATCCAGCTTATCCAGCGCCTCGGCACCATCGGTCGCCGCATCGGCGGTACAGCCGATGCGGATCAGGGTTCGAACGGCAACCGTCTGGTTGACCAGATTATCTTCGACCACCAGCACACGGACTTGCTTTTCAAGCGACTGTATCTTCTGCCGTGAAGAAGAAAGGACATCCACGGTATCCTTCAAGGGATCATCATTCTGATCGATTCGGTCGATGGTCAACACCTCGTCCTCCGCCTGCTCCGTCTGCGCCCAACGCAGATCCACAGGGATTTCAAACCAGAAGCAAGACCCTTGCGCAACAACGCTGTCAGCGCCGATTTCCCCGCCCATCAATTCAATCAGCTGTTTGCAGATCGCCAGACCGAGCCCCGTTCCACCGTACTTGCGCGAGGTCGAGGCATCCAACTGCTGAAATGCCTCGAAGATATGGGCCAACTGCTCCGGCTTGATTCCAATACCGGTATCCCGCACCTGAAAACGAACCCGTCTGGAACCCGACAGAGAAACATTGACCGATACCGCACCCGCATCGGTGAATTTGATGGCATTGCCAATCAGATTGGTGAGCACTTGCCGGAGGCGGCTCACGTCGCCGTACAGCCGCTCCGGCACATCGGCTCCGATCTCCATTCGCAAGGTGATCTCTTTCCGCTTCGCCTGCAGCGCAAGGAGAGCGTGCAGATCGTCAAGTAGGTTTTTCAGCCCGAAATCGAGCATCTCGATTTCCATGTAGCCCGCTTCGATCTTCGAGAAGTCCAGGATGTCGTTTACGATGGACAGCAGGGATTTTCCACTGCGCTGGACCGTTCCGGCCAGTTCACGCTGTTCGTCGGACAGTCCCGAATCGAGCAGCAGGCTGGTCATGCCGATGATGCCGTTCATGGGTGTTCGGATCTCGTGACTCATGTTGGCGAGGAATTCGCTTTTGGAGATGTTGGCGGCCTTTGCATCCACCGCCAACTGATTGGCATGCTCGATCGCGGTCTGAAGCTGCCGGTTGGCCTCCTCGAGCTTTTCGCGCGCCTCTTCTGTATCCTCGTTCATGCTGACCAGCATGGCGATATTTGCATCACGCTCGCGCAGCCCTTCGTCGCGATCATACTCCGCGCGCATCCGGCGTTCGACCTCGTGATCGAGTTCAATGCCCCGATCGTCGAGGCTCTTCTTGAGCCGTCGATTCCAGATCAGCACCCATGCCAGCAACACAAGCGCAAAGAGCTGCGTGGCAACAAGGAGCCAGCGGCCTTCGTCGAAGTCGACGACGGGGGGCATGACTGACCCAATGGTATATAGACTAAGCATGATTCAATCGCCCCGGAGGCGTTCCCTGCGGATGTCAGACTATGCAAAAAACAGTTCGAGAGTGCGATCAATTCTTTTCAGTACCCGCTCGCGGCCCAATACGGCTAGAACAGGAAAGAGATCGGGACCCGATTGTACGCCCGAGACAGCGATGCGCACCGGCGCCATCACCGCACCGAATCCGAGACCTGAGGTTTCGACGAAATCGTGCAGAGCCTCATCGGTGCTCGCCTCGTTGAACACCTCCAGGGTCTCGAAGATTGCCTTTGCCTTGTGCAGGGTATCGGCCACCCCGTCCTTTTTAAGCTTCTTTTTCACGGCCTTCTCGTCATACACGATTTCGTCCGTAAAAAAGTAGCCGGCCAGGGGGACAATATCGGTGACGGTCTTGGCCCGCTCGCGGATCAGCGTGAAAACCTTTTCGGCATATTCCGGCTCCGCATCGATGCCGGCCCGGTCCAGCTCGCCGAATGCGATGGCCTCAAACTCTTCGTCGGGAAGTTTCAGCATATATTCGCCGTTCATCCAGGTCAGTTTCTTCAGATCGACCTGCGCGGCGGAGGACTGGCAGCGCTCGAGGGTAAATGCCTCGACCATCTCTTCGCGCGTCATCACTTCGCGGTCGTCGCCGGGCGACCAGCCGAGCAGGGCCAGATAGTTGAAGAGCGCATCGCCCAGAAATCCCTTCTCGCGGAAGTCGCCCACAAAGGCGTCGCCGTCGCGCTTCGAATAGGGTTTTCCCTGCGCATTCACCAGCATGGGCAGGTGGGCGAAGTTCGGCACATCGGCACCGAGCGCACGGTAGAGCGCAATGTGGCGGTAGGTGTTTTCGATGTGGTCGTCACCGCGGATCACATGCGTTACGCCCTGCTCGATGTCGTCGAGCACATTGGCCAGGTGGAATACCGGCGTGCCGTTGGAACGGACAATCACGAAATCCTGCATGTTGTCCGCCGCCTTGGAGAGCGTTCCCTTGATGCCGTCCTCGAACGAAACATCTGTGCCCGGCATCCTGAAGATGACGCATTCGCCCTGCCCGGTACCGCCCTTGTCCTCCTTGTAGGCCAACCCTTTGGCAAGCAGCTGCTCCGCAGCTTCGAGGTGCACCTCCATGCGGGTGCTCTGATACAACGGTTCTTCGTCGACGTCCAGCTTCAGCCACGCCATCGCCTCCAGCAGGGTCTGGATGGCTTCCGTGGTCGAACGTTCGCGGTCGGTATCCTCCACCCGCAGCAGGAATTCGCCGCCGTGGTGCCGTGCAAACAGCCAGTTGTAGATCGCCGCGCGCATGTTGCCGATATGGACATGGCCCGTCGGGCTCGGCGCAAAACGTGTACGTACTTTCATAACAGTCCTTCGTATTGCGTATTGCGTATTGCGTACCGCCCGCCCCGCTAAAGGTGATGCAATACGTTATACGCAGTACGTAGTACTCAAAATAATTCTTCCCTAAATCGTTTTGTAAAACACCCAAATGCTCTACGTTGTTGAAAACGCAGAGGCTACCCCATGCGAGCACACGATGTAAAAGAAATCCTGATCGATAAAGCCGCGATCGCCGCACGCGTGGAGACCCTCGTGGACGAGATCGCCGCCACCGAACCCGACTCCCTTGTTGTCATCGGTATTCTCAAGGGCAGCTTTATGTTTCTCGCCGATCTGCTGCGCAGCTTCCACCGGCACAACCTGCATCCGCGCATCGACTTTCTAACCCTGTCAAGCTATGGCGCGGACACCGTCTCTTCCGGCACCGTCGAAATCATCCACGACATCGGAGAAAACATCGTCGGGGCCGACGTGCTGGTTGTCGACGACATCCTCGACACCGGGCGCACACTGGCGATGACCAAGCAGCTCCTGCTGGAACGCGGAGCGAAATCGGTGCACTCCTGCGTTCTGCTCGAAAAAAAGGCGCACCGCGCCGTCGATTTCGAAGCCGACTTTTCTGGCTTCGAGATCGACAACCATTTTGTCGTCGGCTACGGCCTCGACTATGACAACCTCTATCGCGAGCTGCCCCATATCGCCAAGGTCGCCTTTAAATAGCCGGTCTACCCGCACCCCGTGTCTACGGGAACCTGTCCAAGGACGCCATAGATCGACGTCCATTCAATTGGATGGTAATGATGATCATTTTTTAGACTTAATCTCGCATCTGACTTTTACAATACTATATTTATAAGGCTGTTAAGAACTATTTAACCTGCTACCGAGGTGCAGACCTGTGAAAGCATCGAATACATTGAAGGCTGGCATATTTACAGTCGCTTTGAGCGGTGCGGCCGTTTTTTCGGCCTGTGCCACCGTGGATTTTGAGACGGAAGTCCTGCCGATTCTTGAGGAAAAGTGCTTCCGTTGTCATAGCGGAAGGATCAAGGAGCCGATGGCGGGCATCCTTCTCGACCACCCGGAAGCCATCATGAAAGGCAATGAATACGGCCCGATCGTTGTTAAAATGCTGCCTGAGGAAAGCGTACTCTACGAGCGCATCACGCTGCCGTCCGGCAAGCGGGGCATCATGCCGCCCGCCGGCAAGGGAGACCCCTGCACCCCGGAACAGATTGAATTAGTGAGGCAGTGGATCAAGGAAGGCGCTAAATTCGGCAACTGGACCGGCAACGATAAACCCAAAGCCACGAAACCACCAAAAAAACAAAATAACAATTCCCGGCTATCCCTCAGCAACTATGGCACCGAAAAAGGGATCCAGATCGACCTGACACCTGACCCGAAATACCCGATGCGGTTTTCCCCGAAAATGGTTCAGGTCAAGGCCCGGGCAATCGATGCTCTGGTCGAAGATTTCCGAAAGGAGATCGGCGTGCAGGCTCTGCCGCTGGCCAATGACCGTGTTTTTGTTCGTAGAGCGTATCTCGGCATTGCCGGTCGGACCCCGACCAACGACGAAGCCGTTGCTTTTCTCTCGTCGAAGGATTCGAAGAAGAGAGCCAAACTGATTGATCAGCTGGTGGATTCGGAAGGCTATGTAAACCATTGGTTCAATTTCTGGGCCGATCTGCTCAAAGTGGAAAGTGTCCGCTTTGTTCCTTCCGTTTACTATGCGGAGTGGATCAAAGACGCGCTGCGCAACAACATGCCGTATGACCGGTTATCCTACGAACTCATCACGGCTACCGGCATGGCCTACCAGAACGGCGCAACCGGCTGGGCGGCCAGCGATGCAAACATGGCGCCGGACCATATGGCCAATACCATGCAGGCCTTCCTGGGCATGCAGCTGCAATGCGCCCAGTGCCACGATCATCCCTACGACCAGTGGAACCAATATGAATTCCAGAGTCTGGTATCCTATTTCGGCGGCGTTCGCTGGAACGGCGTGAACAACAAGCATTTTGTCAGAAAGATCGAAAAGGCCGGCATCGAAATTTCCGTGAAGCAGGAAAAGTATTTCGGTAACAGAATGGCCTACAACTACCGCTATGCCATTTGGGAGCCTTCGTTCACGCGCTGGAACCGTCTGCCTAAGGATTATCAGTATGCCGATGCCAAACCCAGGCAGATGGTTCCCCCACAGGTCATGTTCGGAGAGCAACCGCAGATTGAAGACAGCCCACGCGAAGCCTTCGGAAAATGGGTGACCGCCGAAGAAAATCAATGGTTCACCAAAGCCATCGTAAACCGGCTTTGGAAACAGACCATGGGCGTCGGTCTGATCGATCCGGTGGACCAGATTAAATACGACACCGAAGCCGTCATCCCCGAGCTGCTGACCTTTCTCGAAAAGACCATGAAAATGGCGGATTACAGCCTGAAGGACTTTCTGCGTATCCTGTACAACACCAAAACCTGGCAGCTCGAAACCATTACCTCCGACTTACCCGAAGATCTGGCCACCTATACCTATGAAGGCCGCCCGCTCATGCGCATGACCGGCGAGCAGATGTGGGATTCGCTGGTCACGCTGGCCATTGTCGACCCCGACGAGCGGAAGGGCCATGGCTCCCGCTATACGACCGATGAATACAAAATGCATGCGGAAAAAATCTTCCATACCCCGATCGAGGAGCTCGTGGCCACCTATACCGACGAGGTGATCGATCAGGAACGCCAGGAACTCAAACGGGCTGAAAAAGAAGCCCGGAAAATTTTTCTTTCGAAGAACCCGAGGCGGAAACCCGGTAAATACGGCGCCAATATCAAGACGTGGAGTTTTGACCATATGACCGACCCGCGCTGGCAGGGCATGGATCAGGGACTCGTGCGGGCGGCGGAGCTGACCTCCCCGGCCCCCGCCTACCATTTTATCCGCCAGTTCGGACAATCCGACCGGAAGATTATTGGAACGGGACGGACGGACCCCAACGTGTCGCAGGTGCTGAACATACTGAACGGCCCGATCCATTTCATTCTCGATAACAATTTATCGGTGCTGTCGACGGAAGTGGCGAAACAGGAAACACCGGAAGATAAAATCACGGTTATTTTCCGAAGCGTGCTGACCCGCGACCCGACCGAAGAAGACGTCGAAATAGCATCCAATGTACTGGCCCACAACCAGGGTCGGCAGGGCTACCGCATGATCCTCTGGGCCCTGCTGAATACCCGCGAATTTATGTATATCCAATAGTGGAGAAAAGCCATGAACGATCTGTTTAATAAAACCAGCGAACTCGGCCGCCGCGGCTTTATCAGCAATATTGCACGCACCGCGCTCGGCGTGGGCGTGGGTATGCCCTTCCTCAATCCGGCCATGGCCAATGTGCTGCCGAACAGCGATAAAAAACTGATCTTTCTCTACATGGCCGGAGGTATGAGCCATCTCGACACCCTGGACCCGCATCCCGGAACCGAGGAAGCGGGGCCGATCAAAGCGATCGGCACCAATGTAGATGGCATCCAGCTAAGTGAGTTTTTCCCGGATACCGCAAAGCATATGGACAAGCTCGCGATCATCCGCTCGATGTATTCCACCCAGGGCGCACACGCGCAGGGGAATTATATGATGCACACCGGCTATCAGCAGCGCGGAAGCATTGTGCACCCGAC
>JABDQT010000168.1 GCA_013042165.1 Kiritimatiellales bacterium
CAGCAGCAGTTTTTCCAGCGCCGCGAGCCAGTCCGCCGAGCGGTCGGTGATAAACCAGGGATGCACCCCGAATGACGGTGCTATCCCGTCATAGCGCTCGCTGATCCGAATGACGTTCGGCCAATCGGCCTCGCAGCAGCCTTTGACGCCCATTCGGATCACGCCGGCGGAACGGGCTCGCTGCATGACCGCATCGAGGTCAGCCGATAGCCGTTTGTCCTGAACATGGTTGTGCGCATCGAACAGCTTCATTTTATTTTTTCCTGTCAGCCGACCTGTACTATATACTGATCCGCATGAAACGATCCATTCTAATTGGCGCGATCATGGTCCTCGGCGCGGCCCAGGCGAAACCGCGATTATGGACCGACACGCGGGGGCGGTCGGTGCAGGCGGAGGTCGTCAAGGTCAACCCGGATCGAACGGTGGTACTCAAAACCGAGCGCGGCAAGGTGGTTGAGGTGCCGTTCGACACCTTCGTTTCGGAAGACGTCAAACGTTTGGAAACCCGTCTGGCGCTGCCGTTCGACCTGCACCGCGTGCCGTGGCAGGAAATGAACCGGCTTTTCGGCATCGACCTCTGGGGCGATCCCGTGCTGTGGGACGATTCGACGGCCGCAGCCGCGGAGCGGATGGCGCTGAAAAAGGAATCGAAGACCGATTTCATGGAAAATCACCGATCCTATCCGCTCGGCAAAACCAATGTCCTCTCTGAAGCGGTCTATACCATCGTGCTTTACGGCGGCACCGACAATGTTGAGAGCCTCTCGTTTGTGTTTCTCAATCAGGGCGATATGCCGGGGCTCAGCGGATATATCAGCCCCGGGGTTATTGAAGAGATGGCGGAAAAGATCGAAGCCAGCGGCATGCGGGTACACGACGCACTCGTACCCGTTCTGGGAAAACCGAAACGCGATATGCTCGGCAAGGGCGAAATGCGCGAAAAGGTCTACCGCTGGGACTGGAACCGGCACGCCATCATGCTCTCCATGCAGGAAGGAAAATATGCCGCGATGCGTATCATGCCCTCCGAGCGGGCCGATCGCGCCGGACGTGTCGATAAGATCAAGGAGGGCGAACTCAAGAAGCGCATGGCCGCCTGCGTCGAACGGCGCGACAACGGTGATGTGCTTATCCGCAACATTCCCATGATCAACCAGGGGCCCAAGGGCTACTGCTCCCCCGCCACATGGGAACGCTACCTGCGCTACATGGATATCCCGGCCGATATGTATCTGCTTGCGCTCGCCGGTAACACCGGCGTCGGAGGAGGCACCTATGCCCATCAGATGATTGCCGCCACCGAAAGCCTGATCTCCTCCAACGGGCGCGAGCTCGAACCGATTCCGGCAAACCTGAGTCCCGAGAGCATTTCCGAACACATCGATGCGGGCCTGCCGATCATGTGGCGTTTCCTGAGCACACCGGTGTTCCAAAAGGCCGCCAACGACAACACCGCCCGTCGCAACGGGGAAAAAAGAAAGAAGAAGAACGACTCCGGACAGGCCGAAGATACGGGCTCCGGCGGCCACATTTGCCTGATTATCGGATACAACAAACAGACCGGCGAAATCGCCATCTCCGACAGCTGGGGCCCCCGCTTTGCCGAACGGTGGGTTAAGGCCAAAGACGCCCGGCGCGTCTCCCGCGGCGGTATGAACGTCATCAAGTGGTAGCCGCCGCCGCTCACCGAATTCCACGGCTTATTTGTTTGCCCCCCTTTTGGGGGGCCGATATATTCGGCGGCTTAATTTTCAGGAAGCCATTCGTTTTTAAACAACTACAAGGAGACATGTTATGTCAGAAATCGTTGATGTACTCGCACGTGAAATTCTCGATTCGCGCGGCAATCCGACCC
This sequence comes from Kiritimatiellales bacterium, assembly GCA_013042165.1. GTDB lineage: Bacteria > Verrucomicrobiota > Kiritimatiellia > Kiritimatiellales > Pontiellaceae > Pontiella. The sequence continues at coordinate 1,859 of JABDQT010000168.1, forward strand.
TCGAAGTCGATATCGTTCTGGATTCCGGTGCCACCGGCCGTGCGGCCGTACCGTCCGGAGCTTCCACCGGTGTAAATGAAGCCCTCGAACTGCGCGATGGCGACAAAAAGCGTTACCTCGGCAAGGGCTGTGAAAAAGCGGTCGACAATGTAAACGACGTGATTGCCCCCGCCATCATCGGCATGGATGCGGTCGATCAGGTGGGCATTGACAACCTGATGCTCGAGCTGGATGGAACCGAAACCAAATCCAAGCTGGGTGCCAATGCCATGCTGGGTGTTTCCCTCGCATGCGCACACGCCGCGGCCGACGAACTCGGCATTCCGCTGTTCCGCTACATCGGCGGCACCAACGCCAAAGCCCTGCCGGTTCCGATGATGAACATCATCAACGGCGGATCGCACTCCGACGCGCCGATCGCGTTCCAGGAATTCATGATCCGTCCGGTCGGTGCCCCGACCTTCAAGGAAGCCCTGCGTTGCGGCGCCGAAGTCTTCCACGCGCTCAAGGCCATCATTAAAGGCAAAGGCCTCTCCACCGCCGTCGGCGACGAAGGCGGATTTGCTCCGAACTTTTCGGGCGGCACCGAAGAAGCCCTCGATTCCATCATGCAGGCGGTTAAGGATGCCGGATACGAGCCGGGCAAGGATGTGACCATCGGCCTCGACTGCGCCTCCTCCGAGTTCTATGAAGACGGCGTGTACAACTATGCGAAGTTTGAAGGCGAAGGCGGATCCAAGCGTTCTTCCGAAGAGCAGGCGGCGTACCTCGAAGAGCTGATCTCCAAGTACCCGATCGACTCCATCGAAGACGGCATGAACGAGGAAGACTGGGACGGCTGGAATGTGCTGACTGCAAAAATCGGCGACCGCTGCCAGCTCGTGGGTGACGACCTGTTCGTGACCAACGTGAAATTCCTTGCGCGCGGTATCGAAGAAAAGTCTGCAAACTCCATTCTGATCAAAGTGAATCAGATCGGTACGCTGACCGAGACGCTCGACGCAATCGAAATGGCGCATAAAGCCGGATTCACCGCGGTGGTTTCGCACCGTTCGGGTGAAACTTCCGACAACACCATCGCGGATATCGCGGTGGCCACCAACGCCGGCCAGATCAAAACCGGATCGCTCAGCCGCTCCGACCGTATCTCCAAATATAACCAGCTGCTCAGAATCGAAGAAATGCTCGGTTCCGACAGCCGGTATGGCGATGCCTAATTGAGGCTGCGGTGTTTATCAAAAAAGGCGGCCTGCGGGTCGCCTTTTTTTGGGTTCAGGCCCCATCTGTGCGGGGGAGAGGTGCGGAGGACATGAGCGTAGACGCGACGCCCTCGTCGCGTTCCGTGCGCAGAGTGCCGAACATGAGACAAAGCGACGAGGGCGTCGGTTGGCTTGCGCCTCGCTACGCGTCTACGTTGCCGATTCCCCGAAATGGGCATGCACTTTTTTTGAGGTTGCACCGCGCAGGCGTTAAGGAAGCGAAGAAGCCTTGCGCCAGTCATCCGCGCTCATGCTCCTCCAACCTTCGGGGCAGGACATTCCGGCGGGGCGTCTGAACCCTCCTGCGGGCAGGTGCTAAATCAAGCTTGTTGATCCTGCGAATCGCGCTATATTCCAAGCCAATTCAAAACGCACTACGCAACAGACCCATGCAGCAGACGGAGAAATACTGGAACCTGATCAACCGCATCGTGCTGATCGCCATTATCATCATGGCCGGCGTCGGTGTGGTTCTGGCGTTTGCCCCGAAGGTAAAGCAACTCCAAGCCTATCAGAACAAATTCGATGAGCTGCAGCATCGGATCGATGTAACGGTCGCGGCAGAGAAGGATCTCAAAGAGAAACAGCTGCGCTTCCGCACCGATCCGGACTTCGTGGAAAAAGTCGCGCACGAGGTCGGCTATGCCCGCCGCAGTGAAACCATCTACCACTTCCCCGAAGAGACCGGCTACAATGGCGCCGAATTCTAGCGCGCCGATCGCCTGGACCATTGCCGGCTCCGACTCCGGCGGAGGGGCCGGAATTCAGGCCGACCTCAAGGTGATGAGTGCCTTTGGAGTGCACGGCTGCTCTGTCATTACCGCGCTGACCGCACAAAACACCGAGGGCGTGCTGCTGTCAGAACCGGTATCCGAAGCCATGCTTCATGAACAGCTGCGTGCAGTGAAAAGCGACCTGTTTCCCGCCGCCATCAAAACCGGCATGCTCGGGTCTGTGACAACGTGCGGGATCGTGGCGGACTTCCTTTCCCGGCTCCCCGC
>JABDQT010000103.1 GCA_013042165.1 Kiritimatiellales bacterium
GTATTGCCTTGCTTTCTTTTTTTCGGTGAGTACCTATATCGTGCGGCCGCTTCCAATTCGGGTACCTGCCCTTATTCTCGATTACGGGCACCGGACAAGTTACCCGAATCGGAAAACCTCCGCCACCCCGCTGAAGCGGGGCGGCCTACATCAATGGAATTTCATGGGAAATTTGCTGTAGGACCGGTCCCCCGACCGGGCGTTCCGTAGGTTTTTGGGACAGCTTCTAGCGCATGTTTGTTTTAATTTGTCGTGTTGGTCAACGGTTCGTTGAAGTAGGGACGGCTGTCCCTGCCGTCCGCGGCGCTCCAAGGACAGAGCGTCCAACCTTTGATGTGCGTCCAATTAAAACGAATATACTCCAGTCCTTAACGGTGCAGGGTGTTGATTTCGTCGAGGCGGGCTTTGCCGGGGCAGAGTTCCTTTTCGCCGAGATCGCGCAGGGGGGTGCCGGTGGTGTTCATGGTTTCGTGGATCTCCTTGGCCTCTTCGTCAATGAAGAGAATTCCGGTGAGCACCTTTTCTTCGGCCTTGTATTGATGGATCAGATCGAGCGCGGAGCGGCGGCTGTGGATGTCGAGCCGCGGATCGAGTTTGTGCAGGTTGATGACGGAGCCGTCGTGCATGGTGACGAGTTCGTCGGCCCCTTCGTCATAATCGGTCGTGATTTCCTCGGCCAGGGGGACATAGTCGACCGCATTGGTCGAGGCCATGTGCTGGCGGATATAATCGTAGCCCTTGGTGGAGCCGGGCGTATTGTTGAATGTGACGCAGGGCGAGATGACGTTGATGAATGCAAATCCCCGGTGTGCGATTGCGGTTTTGATGATCGGGACGAGCTGGTGCTTGTCGCCGGAAAAGCTGTTGGCCACGAAGGTGGCGCCGAGCTGCAGCGCAATGGCGCAAAGATCGATCGGTTCGAGCGCATTGGGTTCCCCTTTCTTACTGGTGGAACCGACGTCGGTGGTGGCGGAATCCTGCCCCTTGGTCAGGCCGTAGACCCCATTGTTTTCACAGATGTAAACCATGTTGACGTTACGGCGCACGGAATGGACGAACTGCCCCATGCCGATCGAGGCGGTGTCGCCGTCGCCGGAGACGCCGATGTAGAGCAGGTCGCGGTTGGCCATGTTGGCACCGGTGGCCACGGAGGGCATGCGGCCGTGTACGGAGTTGAAGCCGTGCGAGTTTCCCAGAAAGTAGGTCGGGGTTTTCGAGGAGCAGCCGATGCCGGAGAGCTTGGCGACGCGGTGCGGCGGAATCGACATCTCGAAGCAGGCCTCGATGATGGCAGCGCTGATGGAGTCGTGCCCGCAGCCGGCGCACAGCGTCGAAACCGCACCCTCATAATCCTTGGAGGTGTAGCCGAGTTTGTTCTTGGGCAGGTTCTTGTGGCGGAAAGCTGGAATCTTATAGCTCATGGGTTTCTCCTGCGTATTGGATCCGTTCGCGCATCGATCGCCGCGGAATGGGCCATACGAAGTACGCACTACGAAATAGATTGTTCTGCCTTAAAATCATTCTGCCTATCGTTTAATAGAACCTGCTTCTTCTTCTCGGAGAGGTCGTGGTCTGCAGGATCCAGTCGCGGATCACATGGCGGATGTTGCGCGCGGTGATGGGGCTGCCGTCATAGTGCAGAATGGATACGAGCCGCTCCGGCTCGAAGTCGAATTCGTTGATCAGCAATGTGCGCATCTGAGCATCGCGGTTTTGGTCCACCACGAACACATATTCGTGCTCTTCGATGAACTGTTCGACCTCATCCGAAAAGGGAAACGATTTGATGCCCATGCTGTCGAGTGAGATGCCGTGCAAATTATTGAGGTGGTGCAGGGCCTCAAGCGTCGAGGCTTCTGAAGTGCCGTAATGCACAACGCCGACCGTGCAGGGCTTGTCGGTCTTGCGAATGACCGGCTTGGGAACCAGCCGGCTGGCCGTCTCCCATTTTTTCATCAGACGCTCCATGTTTTCGACATATTTTTCACCGTTCTCGGTATAGATGGCGTATTCATCCTTCGAGGTGCCGCGCGTAAAGAAGGAGCCTTTGGTCGGATGTGTTCCGGGGTAGGTGCGGTAGGGGATGCCGTCGCCGTCGATGTCAAGATAGCGGCCGTAGCGTTCCTGCATGTTTTCAAGTTCCTCTTCAGTGAAGACCTTGCCCTTGTCATATTGCCGGGCATCATCCCATTCGAGGGGTTCCGACATGTTGTCGTTCATGCCGAGGTCGAGGTCGGACATCACCATAACCGGTGTTTGGAAGCGTTCGGCGAGGTCGAAGGCGGTGGCGGTCAGCTCGAAGCACTCCTTGGGCGTGGAGGGATAGAGGCAGATATGTTTGGTGTCGCCGTGCGAGGCATAGGCCGCGGAGATCACATCGGACTGCTGCGTGCGCGTCGGCATGCCGGTCGACGGTCCGGCACGCTGCACATCAATCAGCACGGCGGGAATTTCGGCGAAGTAGGCCAGCCCCAAAAACTCGTTCATGAGCGACAGTCCCGGACCGCTGGTGGCGGTGAAGGCACGTGCACCGTTCCATCCGGATCCAATCACCATGCCGATAGCGGCCAGCTCGTCCTCCGCCTGCACGACCGCATAGTTCTTCTTCTTGGTGTCGGGATCGATGCGAAATTTGCGGCAATAGCGCGAATAGTGATCAATCACCGAGGTGGATGGCGTGATCGGATACCAGGCGGTAACGGTGGCGCCGCCATACACCGCTCCCAGCGCGCAGGCTTCGTTGCCCTCCATCAGGATTTTATTGCCGACCTTGTCGCGCCGCTCAATGCGGTAGTCAATCGGGCAGCGGGGCAATGCCTTTGCAAGCGCGTAGCCGGTTTCCAGCGAGAGAATGTTCGCTTCAATCAGCTTATCCCGGCCCTTGAACTGATCGCGGATGAGCTGCTTGAACACATCCTCTTCCATGTCGAACAGCGCCCCCATTACACCGACATACATGACGTTCCTGAAAAGCTGGCGCTGACGGGGATCGGTGTACATTTCCCGGCATTTTTCCATGAGCGGGATGCCGATGAAGTCAATGTCGTCGCGGAGAAGCTCGGGATCAAGCGGCCGGGTGGAGTCGTAGATGAAATACCCGCCTTTTTCGACCTCCTTGATATCGCGCTCCATGCTCTGCGAATTCATGCCCACCATCACATCGATGCCGCCCCGCCGGCCCAGGAAGCCGTTTTCGTTGACGCGCACCTCGTACCAGGTGGGCAGGCCCTGGATGTTCGACGGGAAAATGTTTTTCGGACTGATGGGCACGCCCATGCGAAACACCGCCTTGCTGAACATCTTGTTCGCGCTGGCCGAGCCGGTGCCGTTCACGTTGGCAAACTTGACTACAAACTGGTTGATGATGATGTCGCGTTTCATGGGGGTTCCTATTGCGTATTGCGTATTGCGTATTGAGAATCGCTGACTCGTCCTGCTAATCGGGCTAAAGTAATGCGCAATACGCAGTACGCAGTAAAATTAGTACCGCTTCGCTGCCGTCGCTTTGCGTCAGCCTCACTTTTTGTCTGTCTTAAAATCATTCTGCCTTCATGGCCTTGGGGGCGATGTAGAGGAACTTCTGCATGTCCCATGCGGAAGTGGGGCAGCGTTCGGCGCAGAGACCGCAATGCAGGCAGACGTCTTCGTCCTTCACCATGATCCGTCCCGTTTTAAGGTTCCCGGATACAAACAGATCCTGCGAGGGATTGTTTGCGGGCACGTTGAGCTGCTGCCTGAGTTCGGCCTCTTCCCTATTTTCGGTAAAGGTGAGGCAGTCGACCGGGCAGATGTC
>JABDQT010000172.1 GCA_013042165.1 Kiritimatiellales bacterium
AACTTTTTCATCTTTGCCATGTTTGTCATCCTGCTCGGCGTCACCATCGACGGCCTCGCCTATCTGTTCCATCCGCCGCCCGAGGAAGAACCGGAAGAAGAGCCGGAAGAAGAGGTAGAAGAAAAAGTACTCGATCCGGTATCAGCCATAACCAACATGTTTAAATCGAAAAAACCGGACGCCGGGGAATCATCGGGCGTGGAACCAGCGACACCAGAAACACCGGAAGAGGAGCCTCCCAACGAGGAATCCGCGGAAGAGGCCGAACCAAAGCCGGGGGTCATCATCTGGGAGAAGGCGGAGTAGCTTCTTAATGATTGGAACACCGTATATGTTTCGGCTCATAGAGCCGACGCTACAACAAACGTGTACAACCAACACTTCACCAATGAGCGTTGTAGAGTTGGCTCTATGAGCCAAGTTTCGCAAAAAATTCTAGCCCACAAAAACGCCGCAGATGCTTCGATGAACCGTCCTACCCTTTAGTCCGCTTCTCATAATGCGGGGCGTCGCCGCGCTCGTTGAAGCCGATGGTTTCGCCGATTCCCTTGATGCGTCCGCTGAGGCAACCGCGGCACATGGATGAATTTTCATCGGTGCACGGTTTGTTGTCGTAGAGCTGGTATTTGGGGCGGTAGTCGGTCTCGGTGACGTTGGGCATAATGACATTGGCGCCGCAGCGCAGGCCCTGCTCACGGCCCGTGTATTCCAGCGCCTGCAATGCCGTGGCCGCCGCAATATTGATATCCTTGAGCACGATGCGCGTGACGGCGATCATCTTAAGTCCGAGAGTCAGCGCCGTCTTTTTTTGTTCGTCCGTGTAGGGCGGTACCTCCTGCCCCATCGGTGTGTCGGAATGCGGGATATAGGGCCCCATGCCCACCATGTCGATATCGATCTCCTTGAGAAACAGGATATCGTTAGCCAGATCCTCCATGGTCTGCCCCGGCAGGCCCATCATGACACCGGTGCCCACCTGATATCCCGTACGGCGCAGCGCGGCGAGGCATTCTTTGCGCTCGCCGAGGCTGTGATCCGCCGGATGGATCTTTGCATAGAGTGCCGGGCTGGTGGTTTCGATGCGCAGCAGGTAGCGATGCGCTCCGGCTTTTTTCCAGCGCGCATAGGTCTCCTCGGTCTGCTCGCCGAGCGACAGCGTAATACCCAGCTCACCCTTGGTGGCTTCGGCAATCCGTCCAACCACCCGCTCGATCATGGCAATGTAGGTTTCATCCTGCCGTTCACCCGACTGGATGACGCAGGAGCCGTATTCCGCCTCGTAGGCCCAGAGGGCTTCCTTGAAGATTTCCTCTTCATCCATCAGGAAGCGCTCGACGTTTGTATTGCTCTTGCGGATACCGCAGTAGTAGCAGTCCTTCATGCACAGATTGCTGCACTCGATGATCCCGCGAAAATAGGCCACCTTACCGACATACTGCTCCTTCAGGAAATAGGCGCAGTCATACAGCGCCTGCAGCTCGTCCGAATCCGTAATCGACAAGAGCGCCACCAAGTCCTCAATCGAAAGCGGTTCGCCCGCCTTTGCCCGCTTTAAAGTTTCAGTCACCATTTACAACATCCTTGATTAAAAATAGAGATCCCGTTCGCCGGCGCGCACCTGTTCCATGCGTGTTTTGAGTTCTTCCTTCGCCTTGCTTTCGGGCATGCCTTCGAGCTCGCGGTCGATCTGCCGCAGCCCGGCCTTGAGCGTTTCGCCTTCGGCATAGTCGTTCAGATATTCCAGAAAAGTCAGCACGGCATTCGGAGTACAGAAGCGCTTCACGAAACCGGGAATGGCAAATTCCATGAAGTGCTCGCCCGTGCGGCCCTTGCGATAGCATCCGGTGCAGAACGAGGGAATAAAACCGGCGTCGCACAGCTCGCTGATCACTTCATCAAGACTGCGGTTGTCGCCCAGCAGAAACTGGCTCTTCTTGAACGCTTCGGGGTCCTGTTGAGAATAGGAACCGACGCCGATACTGGAACCGCCATCGATCTGACTGACCCCGAAGGAGAGCATTTCATTGCGCAGCTCGGTGGACTCGCGACAGGTCAGGATCAGCCCGGTATAGGGAACCGCCAGCCGCAGAATCGCAACGAGCCGTTTGAAGTCAAAATCCGACACCGCATATTTTCCGGAAAGACTGTCGATATCCGTGCCGACTGCCGGCTCCAACCGCGGGAATGAAATCGTATGCGGGCCGACCTTGAATTTTTCCTCCAGATGAATGGTGTGGTACAGCAGGGCCATAACTTCAAAGCGCCAGTCATAGAGGCCCAGCAGCGCCCCGATGCCCAGGTCATCAATCCCCGCCTCCATCGCCCGATCCAGACCATGCAGGCGCCAGAGGTAGTTTGATTTCGGCCCGGCCGCATGCACGGTCTCGTAGGTTTCCCGATGATAGGTTTCCTGGAAAATCTGATAGGTACCGATGCCGGCTTCCTTCACGACCTTGAAGCCCTCGACATCCAGCGGCGCGGCATTGATGTTCACCCGCCGGATCTCCCCGGCCCCCTTTTTAACGGCGTAGACCTCTTTGACCGTGTCATGGATATACTGCGCATCATATTTTGGATGTTCGCCATAGACCATAATCAGGCGTTTGTGCCCCTGATCCTGCAGCGCCTCGACTTCGGCCACCAGCTCCTCGGACAGCAGCGTCTTGCGGTACACTTCGGTGTTGTCCGCCCGAAAGCCGCAGTATTCGCACTTGTTGATGCATTCGTTGCCGACATAGAGCGGCGCAAACAGCACGATGCGGTTGCCGTAGATTCTGCGCTTGAGTTCGCGCGCGCCTTCGAAGATCTCCTCCGCCATCTCCGCCGAGTCGGCATTGATCAGCGTGGCCATCTCCTCCGGCTCCAGCCGATTCTTGTCGAGCGAGCGCTGAATAATTTCGCGCACCCGCTCCTTCGTCGGGTTCCTGGTTTGTTCCAGCCATCCGGCAATCTCGTTTTCAGGGATGAAGCTGGTCAAGCCTTCCACATTCACTTTGGGTAATCCTCGTTGCATATTTTTATCCATATCGTATTTCGTAACTTCGTATTGCGTATCCAGATCCGTGAGCAGTACGTACTATGAAGTAAGCAGTACGCTCTCATACGCGTCCAGCGCGGCCGGGAACGGTGAGAGCACCCGTTTGAGCACCCCCTGCGTCTGGGAGATACAGAGTCCATAGTTTGTGATCGGCACACCGGCCGATTCGCATTTTTCAATGCGCGAAAGCACCTCGCGACGGTTCTGCATGCAGCCGCCGCACTGCACGGCCAGCTTGTAGTCGGACAAATTGTCCGGAAAGTCGCGGCCGGCATAGATATCAATTTTGACATCGACGCCCACATACTGCCGCAGCCAACGCGGAATCTTTACCCGGCCGATATCATCCTCC
>JABDQT010000173.1 GCA_013042165.1 Kiritimatiellales bacterium
CATGGGAGCCATACCGGCACGGCCGCCGATGAAGCACATTTGGCGATCGGTTTCCTGTGCGAAGAATTCTCCGTAGGGACCGGAGATCGTGATTTTATCACCCGGTTTCAGGTTAAAGGTATAGCTCGTACAGATGCCGGGCGGATAGCTTGTGCCCGGAGGAGGTGAGGCAATACGAATGTTGAGCATGATGATATCGTCTTCCAGTGGAAAACTCGCCATCGAGTAGGCCCGAAAACAATCTTCATCATTATTCGCTACGCAATCCCAAAGATTGAACTGATCCCAATCGCCGCGGTATTCATCTTCTACTTCGAACGACTTATAGGAGAGGTCCTTGTAGGCAGGCACGTCGATCTGGATATAACCGCCGGCGCGGAAGTCGAGTTTTTCACCCTTCGGCAATTCCACCACGAGTTCCTTAATGAAGGTCGCCACATTATGGTTCGACCGCACGGTGCACTCGTATTTTTTGATGTCGAGAATCTCCGGTTCGATGTCGAGAACCATATCCTCCTTGACCTTCAGCTGACAGGCCAGTCGAACGCCTTCCTTGGCTTCGGCTTTGGTGACCTGGCCGGCTTCCGTCGGAAGCAGTTCGCCGCCGCCTTCAAGCACTTTGCACTTGCACATGGCACAGGTGCCACCACCGCCGCAGGCAGAGGGCAGGAAAATCTTCTGCGTGGAGAGGGCGGTCAGCAGGGAGGCTCCCGGCTTCACTTCCAGCTCACGACTGCCTTCGTTGATGTTCAGCTTGGCGAGCCCCTGTGGAACCAGCTTTTTGGCCGCGACCATCAGCATGATCACCAGAAGCATGATCACAAAACTGAAAACAACGACACTCGATACGATGTAGGTTACGTTTTCCATAATTACCGTTTCTCACTTCGAGTTAAAGATTGATTCCCGAGAAGCACATGAAGGCCATGGCCATCAGACCGGTCATGATCATGGTGATGCCCAGGCCCTTGAGGCCATCCGGCAGGTGTGAATAGCGCAGTTTTTTTCTGATCGCCGCCATGGCCGCAATTGCCAGCAGCCAGCCCACACCGGAGCTGAAGCCATACACGACCGATTCAAGCGCGGTATACTCCCGCTCCACCATGAACAACGAGCCACCGAGAATGGCGCAGTTCACGGTAATGAGCGGCAGAAAGATGCCGAGTGCGTGGTAGAGCTTGGGGAAAAACTTGTCGAGGATCATTTCGACGAGCTGCACCATTGAAGCAATCGTGGCGATGAAGCAGATAAAGTTCAGGAAACTGAGATCCAGTCCGCTCAGGTCAACACCGGGAATCCACGCCAGCGCACCCTTGGCCAGCAGGAAGTGGTGGATGGCCCAGTTGGCCGGCACCGTAATCGTCAATACAAAGATGACCGCAAAGCCCAGTCCGATGGCGGTATCGACCTTCTTTGAGCAGGCCAGGAAGGAGCACATGCCCAGGAAGAACGCCAGCAGGATGTTTTCAACAAATATGGCCTTAATGGCTAGGTTTAAATATTCCATAGATTAATCCTCCACGTACTTGCTGATGGTGCGCTGTCCCCAAATAAGCAGGCCGAGAATAATGAAGGCACCCGGGGCGAGCAGGACCAAGCCGTTGCCCATATAGTTTTCCGGAAGCGCCTTGAAGCCGAGCCAGGATCCAAATCCGAAAAATTCGCGGATCGAAGCCACGGCGATCAGGATGATGCCGTAGCCGAGGCCGTTTCCGAGGCCGTCGAGCAGGGAGTCTTTCGGCGGGTTCTGCAGGGCAAATGCTTCCGCACGTCCCATCACAATACAGTTGGTGATGATCAGCCCCACGAAAACGCTGAGCTGCTTGCTGATATCGAACAGGTAGGCGCGCAGCAACTGGTCGGCGATGATGACCAGCGAGGCGATCACGGCCATTTCCACAATCATGCGGATTCCGCTGGGAATCACGTTTCGCAGAACGGAAATAATCAGATTGGAGAGGGTGAGTACCGAAGTCAGCGCCAGCGTCATAACAATCGCGGTGTCGACTTTCACTGTGACCGCGAGCGCGGAGCAGATTCCCAGCACCTGCACAGTGATCGGGTTGTTGTCCGAAAACGGATCCATCAATAGTTTTTTAGCAGCGGAAGCCATGATCAGTTCCCTTTGATTGAAGTGAAATAGTTCGCATACGCGGCGGCATCCTTACGGATCAGCGCTTCAACGCCCTTGCCGGTGAGGGTTGCGCCGGAAATCCCGTCTACAGACGATTCGCCCAGCGTGCTTCCAGGTTTCAAGACCTGAAACTCAGTGGCCGCACCATCCTCGTAGAGCTTTTTGCCCGTGAACTGGGTCTGGAACCAGCTCTTTTCGATTTCCGCACCCAGGCCCGGGGTTTCTCCGTGCTTATAAAAGCTGATCCCGGCGATGGTTTCCAGATCGGCTTTGAGGGAAAGGTAGCCGTACATCATGCTCCACAGCCCTTTGCCGGAAACCGGAAACGCATACTTGGAAGGCTGGTCGCTTCCATCTTCCGTCCATGTGTAGATCGGAAGATCCCCGGCCATCTCTTCGGAGACATGCTTTTCAAAAGTGGATTCGATCTCGGGGCGATCCATCTGTCCAATATCGATACCGAATGCCTTGACGATGTTCCGCTTAACGTCAAACGCTTCATTGGCCTGCTGGCGGGTCTTGAGTCCCGCTGCCGTGCCGGACAACAGGAGGCTGCAGCTCACACATACGATGGCCGCAAAGGTCAGGGTTTTAGTGTCTTCACGCATTGTTCAAAGCCCTCGCATAAGACGTTCTTTTCTTGATGTGCGCCTGCACGACAAAGTGGTCGATCAGCGGTGCCATAACGTTCATGAACAGGATCGCCAGCATCGCACCTTCGGGATAGGCCGGATTGGCGACACGGATCAGCACAGTCAGTGCGCCAATCATGAACCCGTAAATAATCTTGCCGGTATTCGTTGCCGAGCAGGAAACCGGGTCGGTGGCCATGAACACGATGCCGAAGAGGAATCCGCCCATGATCAGGTGGTAATAAAAGGGGATCTGGCTGAAGGCGTTGTCCAGGCCGAGCGCAGTGAACAGGGCCCCCATCACCGCGCACCCGATGATGCCGGAAAAGATCACCCGCCAGGAGGCAATACCCGTCGCAATCAGGAATCCGAGGCCAAGGACGATGGCGATCACCGAGGTTGAGCCGATACTCCCCGGTATGTTGCCGAGGGTCATGTTCACCCAGTCATAGCCGGCATTGCCCAGTGCCGCTATCGCATCCGTTCCTTTCTCAGCCGCCGCGGCAACCGCCAGCGGGGTGGCCCGGGTTACCCCGTCGATGTTTTCGGCCACGGTGCCGAAGAAGAGGTTGTTGTCCAACGTGGTCTTCGCCGATCCTACCCACACGGTGTCACCCGAAATCTGCGCCGGGTAGGCGAAGAACAGGAATGCCCGCGCGGTCAGGGCCGGGTTGAGGATGTTGTAGCCAACCCCGCCGAAAATTTCTTTGCCGATCACAATCCCGAACGAAATGCCGATTGCGACCTGCCACAACGGAATGGTGGGCGCGAGCGTCAACGGGAAGAGCATGCCGGTTACCAGGAAGCCTTCGTTGATTTCGTGGCGACGAACCAGTGCGAAGAGCACCTCCCACAGGCCGCCGACCAGATAAGATACAAAAATGATCGGAAGCACCATCGCCGAACCGCGCAGCAGGTCGGTCATCAGCGTGGCGTCTTCCACATTGTTTGCAATGTTGAACTGATTGCCCGCATTCCAGATGCCGAACAGGATGCAGGGAACCAGGGCATAGATCACAAAGATCATCAATCGTTTCTGGTCGATGGAATCGCGCACATGCGGTGCGCTCGGGGTCACATCGCCCGGCGTACGGTTAAACGTATCGCCGGCTTCGAACAGCGGATACAGCCGCTCGAACTTGCCGCCCTTTTCAAACAGCGGGGCGATATTCTTATCCATAAAGTCGAATAAAGCTTTCATTAAATTCCTTCCTCCTCGATCTCCTCAAGCCCGCGCTTGATGATGCTGCAGACATCGGTTTTGTGCGGATCGATAAACGAAGCCAAAGCAAAGTCTTCCGGATCCGTTTCGAGAATACCGAGTTGAACCATCTCGTCGGTGTCGTGCGCAAGCGCGGCGCGGACGAGGAAGTCGGTCATAATGTTAAGCGGTTGATGCCGGTCCATCCACCCGGTGACCACCAAGGCGCGGTGGCTGCCATGCATGCTCGTGCCCAGCTTCCATTCATGGGCAAATCCCATCAGCGAAGAGAGGTTGACGCGGTGCGAGCTGTATTGGAACAACCCCGGCATCGTCCAGCCCAACAGATGGCGCGAGCGGTCTTCTTCGAGCGCGAAATATTCCGAGCCATAGTAGCGCACGCACGTGTCAGCGTTTACTTTGTCGCCCCAGAGTATATTGCCCTGAACAACGCGGACCTCATCGCCTTCAAGGCTCTGCTCAAAAAGATCCTTGAGACTGGCGCCGAGCGGCACCTTATAATACTTGCGATGCTCATCCTTTACGGCAGGACCGCCGAGCGCGATGATCCTGGTACGTGGAAGTTCCCCGGTGGTGAGCAGCTTGCCGATCAGAATCACATCCTGGGCCGCAATGGTGTAGACCGTATCGTTCGGCAGGATGGGGCTGATGCGGTTAATGTGTACGCTGGTGTTGCCCGAAGGATGCTTGCCCGCAAAGGTATGGCTTTCGGCCTGTTCAAAATCGGGGATATCCGAGCCCGCTGATTTGCAAAGATGAACCTTGCCCTCCGTCAGTTGAGCGAGCGCGTTGATGCCGGTCTGGAAAGCGGACTCATCGCCTTTCAGCACCACACTGAAATCAGCCTGGAAAGGGGCTGAATGTGCGGCATTGATGAACACGGCCTTCGGTGCTTTGGCAGGATCGGCAATCTTATTGAACGGCCGCTGTTTGATTAACGGCCAAAGACCGGTATTGAGCAGGTGATCTGCAATTTGCTCCCGCGGGAGTTGTCGCACAGCATCGCTCGTGTAGGTCTCGAACGTGACACTTTCTTCCTGCGCGGCGCGTTCAATCAGGATTTCAGCCGGAAAACGGCGTGCTCCGAGATTAACCGCTTTAACCGTGCCGCAACAGGGGGAGCGGAAAAGCATCTTCTCGTTCTTCTTGTTTTCAAACAGAACATCCCCGCGCTTCACGGAATCGCCGGCCTTGACTTTGAGGCGCGGTTTCAGCCCCTCAAACTCGGACGGATAGACCGCAAACAGCTGCTGGTGCGCATACTCTTCAACCTCGGCTTTTGGCTTACCTAAAACCTTTACGTTGAAGCCTTTATTTATCTTGAAGTTAGCCAAAACAGGATCCTCGTTGGTTTTGGTTGCAATTAATGGGTATCTCTATACCGATTCATTTCCATCGTTTAAAGCATAAATTGTTATAATTTAAGTCACCTATAGGCGGTATCCGCCAACTGCCTCGTTGCCGCTTATTTAGAACCAAGGTGTTTACTAAGCACGGGTTTCATTGTCACGTTTAAAAAATCATCCCAGGCCTTCTGGACATCGGGGTATGCCTTCAAGTGATCAGACGAGGTATCCAGCAGGGAATAAATATAATCAACGGGATTCTTCGGCGCGTTTTTCGAGGCGCTGATGGCCGTTGTTTTTCCGCGCTGGTCGTCGGTGCCGAGCGTCTTGCCGGAAACAGCCTCATTGCCGGTGGCATCAAGAAGGTCGTCGGTTAATTGATAGGCCGTACCCAATATATAACCCGCCTCCCGCAGTGCATCGGCCTGCCCGGGCTCATCCGCTGCGGCCGCCACGGCGGCGAAGGCAAAAAGCGAACCGGTCTTGAAGCGCGCAACCTCCATGCAGTCATTCCAGTCACCCGGAGTGCCGCGCAGAATCAACTCCTGTTCCACTTCCGACCGGCAGACATCACCGGTGCGATCGATCAGTTCCTGCAACAGGTCGGGGCGGTCCACCTTGACCAAAAGCGCAAGCGCCTTGAACATCAGCAGATCGCCAAAAAGAATGGCGCCGTTCACGCCATACTTTTTCCAGAAGGTCGGTGCGCCGCGCCGCAGGATTCCGCCATCAATCACATCATCATGCAGCAGGCTTGCGGCATGAATAATATCCACGGCGGCGGCGGCGCTGATCAGGGTGTCTTCGCTGATCTTGTTGGCGGCACCCATGGAGAGTACGAGCCGCGAGCGGAGCATCTTTCCATTGCCCAGAAGGTTTTTATTTGCGGGGAGCAGCTTGGAAACATTGGTGTCGCGCAGGGAGTCAGCCATCGCCGCCTGCACCTTCTTGAGCCGCTTTTCAATTTGGTTTGATTCTGCAAACATCCGCGTATAATGCCCACCATGGTCGCCATGTCAACCGTCTGCAACACGAAAGGTTTTTTGACAGGATTTACAAGATGAACTGGATTGTTCAGGCGTGTTTCTAGTCGATCCTGTTATCCCGTCTAAACATTAGTCATGAGTAGTAATACGTTATCCAATGATTGGAAATGGCAGATCGCCAATAGAATCTCCACGCGCGAACAGCTGGAAGAGATTATTACGCTGAGCAAAGAAGAGCGCACGGCGTTTGATGGCGACATTCCGCTGTCGTTTGCCGTCACCCCGCACTATGCCTCGCTACTCAGGTCCGACGCCCTGCGCCGCACCGTCATTCCGACCGGTGCCGAAAACCATATGGGCACCGGCGAACTGGCCGATCCGCTTGGCGAAGAGGATCACCGTGCCACGCCGCACCTCATACACACCTATCCCGACAAGGTACTGTTTCTGGTCACCACCTTCTGCTCGACCTACTGCCGCTATTGCACCCGTTCACGAATGGTGGGTAAGCCCCAGGTGGAGGGACGACTCCCGCGTCGTCCTGCAGGTGAAGCGGAACAAAAGGTTGCGTCTATCAGGACGGGACAGAGCCCGTCCCTCCATAAGTACGAGCAAACCTTCGAATACATTGAATCCCACCCTGAAATTCGCGATGTACTGATTTCCGGCGGCGACCCGCTGACCCTGACCGATTCCGTGCTCGATGGCCTCCTGGGCCGCATCAGGAAAATTCCCCATGTGCGCATGGTACGCATCGGTTCCAAGGTGCCGGTTGTTCTCCCCATGCGTATTACCGATGAACTCTGTGCGACCCTCCGCAGGCATCGCGTTTGGCTCAGTCTCCACTTTATCCACGCCGACGAGCTTTCACCCGAAACGCAGGCCGCCTGCCGAAAACTTTCCGATCACGGCATCGGCATGGTCAGCCAAACGGTTTTACTCAAAGGAATCAACGACGATACCGAAACGCTCGTCGATTTGTTC
>JABDQT010000179.1 GCA_013042165.1 Kiritimatiellales bacterium
ATAAAGCTCTTGATGAAAAAGAAAAGCGCCGTAACGGTGGAGAGGATCATGACGACCACCCGCATGATGGCCAGCGGATTTCCGCGGCCGATCGCGCCCTTAAGCGGCATAATTAATCCAACCAGAATGACGAGGGTTAAAAGTACAGCAATGTGAGCCACGATTTTGTTCTCATTTTTAACGCCCTTATATAAGGACAGAATAACCACCCCGAAACCGACCGGGATAAATGCCGTTCCCGAGGGTGATTCAGACCCGAGATAGGCCCATAAACCGAACCCGATCAAAATCAATGCGTTTATTAAACTTGCCGTATGTGCTTTCATAATTTCCCTTCAACTAAATGATTTCTCTCGCAAAGGCGCCAAGCCGCTAAGAAGTACAATATTTGTGTCTTTACGGCTTAAGCGACGCAGGAGGGAGCGTGAGATTATTTGCCACCTAGAGTATCTTCCAGAAACCGGGTGAAATGCTTCCAGGATTCTGCATCCTGCTTTTCTGCATATCGCTTACTGTCGAACACGGTCCATCCGTGTGGCGCGCCGGCATAACAGATCAACTGCGCCCCCACCTCTGCCTTTTCCAGCCCTTCGGCCAGCTGGGAAAACGGAGCCATCCCGTCCGTAATGGAGTGCATAATCAGATATTCGCCTGTTACCTTGGAATAATCCTGTCCTTCCGGCAGCCCCAGGCCTCCATGAAATGTTGCAAACCCATTAAGCGCCTCGCCGGATCGGGCCAACTCGAGCACAGCCGTGCCTCCGAAACAATAGCCCATCGCCACGCAGTTTTTCGTATTCAGCCCCTGCTTCTTGGCAAATTCCAGCGCCCCCTTCATGTAGGCGCGCATCTTCGCACGGTCCGACGTCAGGATGGTCATGCACTTTTTCCGGTCCGCAACTTCAGTCGGACGAACACCGGCACCATAAAGATCCGCACAGAAAACCGAATAGCCCAGATCCTTCAGCATGCCCGCCCGCTTAACCTCATAATCCGTCAACCCGTCCCAGTCATGAAAGATCAGAACCATGGGCGCCAGGTCCGAGACTTTCTCCATATAGCCTTCAAACGTCTGATCCCCTACGCTGTACGTTACAGCCTCACCAGCGCGGATCGACAGAGCCGTTACGCTCAGCATAATCAATCCAACAATCATCATTTTCATACCTATCCTCCTGTGTTGTTCGCCAGCTTAGTGGGAATTGCTGCAAACGCCACAAAAAACAGAACTGTTTTTGTCTTATATGAGCCGCGCCGATATTTAGCCTCGCCACGCATCAGACGCATTATTACTGTCCCATCCTTTCAGAGGAGTGCATGAAGCGATCAAAAGAAATCCGAAGAGCAGCGCGTCGACCGGTCGAAACATTTTTCTTCCGCCTGACGGGGGTCGTCATCCCCCTGCTTCCGCGCACCGTTATCACCGCAATGGCCCATCTGACCGGGACGCTGGCCTTCTACTTTGGCCGGCGGGAGCGCACGATCGGACTCGCCAATCTGGATGCGGTCTTCGGCGACACTAAGTCCCGCGCGGAAAAACGCGCCATCCTGAAAAAAACGATGCGCGGTTTCATCCTGACCATGTCCGATATTTTCTGGTTTTCCCGACACACTGAAAAACGGGTCAGGAAATACCAGCGCTTCGTGCCCGACTCCGGCCCCTATTTTGAAGACAAGGCCCACATCATTATCACCGCGCATGCCGGAAACTGGGAGCTGATCGGACTCGAAAGCGGACTGCGCGGTCTCGATGTCGCCAGCGTGGCGGCCACCACGAAAAATGAATCCGTCGACAAGCTGCTCATTGCCCTGCGCGAGCGCACCGGCCAAACCATCATTCCGCGCGAAGGCGCGCTGCGCAGCCTGATCAACCGTATTCGGGCAAACGGAAAGGCCGCCTTTGTGCTTGATCAAAACACCTCCGAAGACGAGGGCGGAATCTGGGTCGACTTCCTCGGTATGCCGACGCCGGTTTCCTCCGCCCCAGCCCATCTGGCCTACCGCACCGGAACCGATATCATCTTTGCCTTCAGCCAACCTATAAGCGGCGGAAAATATGAAGCACATACCGGGCAGGTCATCACCCCGCCCCCCTACGATAAAACGCAGGACCAGGACAGGATCGTGCGTGAGCTGACCCAGCAGATCATGGACATCGTCAGCCGGCAGATCCGCTCCCACCCCGAATCATGGCTCTGGTCCTATAAACACTGGCGCAGGGTCAAGCCCGGCACCGACCCGGCCCTTTATCCCGTCTACAAGTGAGCCTCCCGTGGAGCATCTTGGTAGGGACGGCTGTCCCCAGCTGTCCGCGCCCCGCTTTGCGAGGGCGCCCCGTCTTCAGCGGGGCGGCGGTGTGGGGACACACCGCCCTACCTTTTTGTATCGGCCCCATCCATCCTACTTGGCTAAGAGATGGCGGAGGAAGAGGGATTGTACGCACTTCGTGCTCTTGCGCTGCGCGCAAGCCTCGCATCGCTTTGCTCGCGTCAAACCGGGGTTCTTCATCCCTATTAGTTAAGAGATGGCGGAGGAAGAGGGATTCGAACCCCCGAGACCTTTCGGCCCACACGATTTCGAATCGTGCGCTTTCAACCACTCAGCCATTCCTCCGGGTTGAATTTGAAGAGCAAAGAACGTAGTCAGTTCGGCCAGTACGGACAAGTTAGAAATCCAATATTTCCGCCAACCCTGAAGTGATTCGTGTTCATTCGCGGTTCTATTCTCCGCTTACCCCTGATAGCCTTTGGCTCTATTTCCAACCAGAGGACTTCGATGAAACCGACACTCGTAATCATGGCCGCCGGCATGGGCAGCCGCTACGGCGGACTCAAGCAAATGGAT
>JABDQT010000182.1 GCA_013042165.1 Kiritimatiellales bacterium
AACTACAAGGAAGCCGAACCGCTTTTCCTGCAGATTGCTTCCAATTTCAAGGGGCATCGGTTGGCCCCGCGGGCGCTCTACTGGGCGGGACGCTGCGCCGCGGCGATGTCCAGTTATGTGAAGGCCATCGAGCAGTATGCTGAAGTAGCGAAGAACTATCCGACCAGCGATATCATGCCGCAGACACGCTTTTCGCAGGGGGATGCGCTCTCGGAGCTGGGGGAATTTTCCAGAGCCATTCTTGCTTTCGAGGAAATCATCAAAAACTATCCGGACAACTATCTCGTGAATGCAGCATGGGGCCGCAAGGGCGACTGCCAGTTTTCGCTGGCAGTCGGCAATCCGGACCGTTATCTGGAAGCCATTGGATCCTATCAGGCGATTCTGGACCGGCCTTCCGCGCCGCTTACACTCAAGCTGCAGGCGGAATACAAGATCGGCCGGTGCCACGAAAAGAGCAATCAGCCCGACAAGGCTTTCAGTCGGTATATGAATGTTGTCTATACGTTTATGAATGAAAATGTCGAGCGGTCGACCTACAGCGTCATGTGGTTCACGCGGTCGGCTTTCGGTGCGGCAACCTTGAAGGAACAGGAGCAGGCATGGATCGATGCGGCGCAAATCTATGACCGGGTGGTTCAAGCCAATGTGCCCGCGGGCGGCGAGGCGGAAAAACGTATTGCGCAAATAAAGAAGGATAACTGGCTGCTGTTCCAGCAGGCCGAGGAGACGGACGATGTGGGAATTGATGGTTAAAGGTGGATGGATCATGTGGCCCATTCTGGCCTGCAGCATTGCTGCGGCGATCTTGTTTCTGGAACGCGCATTTCATCTGCATCGCGCGCAAATCAAGCAAGGGGACTTTCTGAGCGGAATCTACACAATCGTCAACCGGGGAAACATGGTGGAGGCGGTCTCCATCTGTGATCAAACGCCCGGCCCGGTGGCGCATATCGTCCGCACCGGCCTGCTGCATGCCGATGAGCAGCATGAGGAACTCAAGGAGACCATCACAAAAGCGGGGCTCTCCGAGATCCCGCGATTGGAAAAGAACCTGGGCGGACTGCTGACCTTGGCGCAAATTACGCCTTTGCTGGGCCTGCTGGGCACGGTGATCGGCCTTCTCCGGGTCTTTCTGATTATGGAGCAAAGTGCGCCGCTGGCCGAAATCGGCGACCTTTCCGCAGGTATCTGGCAGGCGCTGATCACTACGGCAACGGGACTCTGCATCGCGATACCGTCTTTTGCCGGCTACAATTTTCTGCTGAGCCGTGTAGAGGCGATTACGCTGGACATGGATCATGCCGCCGGAGAGCTGTACCGTTTTCTGGTATATGAGCGGAACGGTGACGGGGAGCAGGGAAATGAAAGCGCGTAATCCGCATATCAAGAGTCAGCAGATCCGCACGTTCAAACCCACGCGCAAGCCCGCCGGTGTCTTCACGCTCAGTGTGGCGTTCTGCGATGCCACGTTTCTGGTGCTGGCATTCTTTCTTGCGGTTTCCCCGTTCGTGATGCAGCCGGGCATCAATATCAATCTGCCGGAATCGCCTTTTACCGGAGGTGCACGATTCAGCGCGCTGGTGCTTTCGATCACCCGGGGTGGATGGTTCTACTTCAACGACGAACGGATTGATGGAGAGCTTCTGCCACAGGCTCTCGCTGAATCGGCCTCCGCGCACCCCGACACCCCCTTGATCATCGAGGCCGATGAACGTGCCGAGCATGGGGTGGTGGTTCGCGCATGGAATGCCGCCTTGGAAGCAGGCATTGACGATGTTTCTATGGCCACCCGGATCTCGGCGATGGAGGAGCTTCCTTGACGCACGCCCCAGATCGTGAATTTGCATCATTTGTAATGCTTGCCGTTGGCCTGCATCTGCTGTTCTTTGTTGTCGTGCGCAGCAAGGCTGCGGATGCGGCGGGCGTCTATCCGGCTCCTCCGGCAACCCGCTATCTCACCAAATCCGGCAAAGCATTGCCAAGTGCTTATGGGAGCGAGGTGCGCACCGTAAAATCGCCGGTGGTTTTTTCTTTTCCATCGGGCGTGGGCTTCAGCCGCGAGCTGATGAAACAGGATGTGCGTACCCGCCTCACTTTTTCACAACAGAAAAAGACGGAACAGTTTCTTGAAATCGACCCGTTTTCGGACCTTTCCGCGCAGCGCTTCCGTGCTGAAAACTTCATGTTGTCATCGTCGGATAGAGTTGCGCCCGGCTTGCCGGCCGGTACCGCTGTCATTGACAGCAAGGGACCCTCTGCAAGACGTGTGACCATTGCTCCGGAGCTCAGAAACCGTTTGGTGGGCGGTGTGGTGCTTCCCGCCGCGCTGAACCAGGAGACCGCCATGCCGTGGGAGGTGCGTGCCTCCATGAGTGTCTCGAAGGCGGGTGCTGTACAGCATGTTTTTCTGAATGACCCGCTTGAGTCGGTGCCGATGAATCAGGAGGTGCTGCAGTTGCTGTACAACCTGCGCTTCAGCCCGGGCGACAGCATAGAGGGTTCGATTGAAATTTATTCCGCCGAAGCGCCTGTAAGCGATGGAGCGGAACCATGATCGCCCTTTCTCTCGGCGCCATCCTGACGTTATTCGTCTGCATGCCCTTGTTGACCATAGCATGGATGGCATTGATCTATAATTTTCGTTCCATGCACCGTCCGGCCCGTCATCGGGAGAATATCTATGAATGCGAGCACTGCGGACACGTGTATGCTTTTGCCCGCAACCGGCCGATGGACCGTTGTCCGCGCTGCAGTAACCTGAACGAAGCCGTCCGGCCGTAGGTGCACTTCGGTCTCGCGTGCCCGGCATGACAAGGGGGCAGGGAACCAATCTTGACAGTGTCACTGCTTTTCAATACATCTTTCAGCCCTTACGAAGCGGCATAAATACCTGAACGTAACAGTTAACGAGAAAATCTTATGAGCGATAAGGCTAAAATTATCTACACGATCACCGACGAAGCCCCGGCCTTGGCCACGCAGTCCCTGCTCCCCATCATCGAGGCCTTTACCCGTGCAGCCGGCGTGGCGGTTGAAGCGCGCGATATCTCGCTGGCCGGCCGGATTCTGGCCGTCTTTCCGGAGTGTCTGACCGACGAGCAGCGCGTTGGAGATGCGCTCGAAGAGCTGGGCAAAATGGCCAAAACACCGGAAGCCAATATCATCAAGCTTCCGAATATTTCCGCTTCGATCCCGCAGATGAAAGCGGCCATTGCCGAGTTGCAGGCACTTGGCTTCAATCTGCCCGAATATGATGATCCGGACGCACGGCCGCGCTACGACAAGGTGAAAGGTTCCGCCGTAAACCCGGTCTTGCGCGAAGGCAACTCCGACCGCCGCTCCGCTGTTGCGGTCAAGCAATATGCCAAAAACCATCCGCACCGCATGGGCGCGTGGTCGGCCGATTCCAGATCGGTCGTTTCAAGCATGTCCGGCAATGACTTCTTCGGTAATGAAAAGTCGATCACGATTCCCGAAGCCACCACCGTGAAGATCGAGCTGGTTGCTGAAGACGGCTCCGTCACGGTGCTGAAAGACGGTCTTGCGCTGCAGCAGGGTGAAGTGCTCGACGGCACCTTTATGAGCGCCAGAGCACTGGAAGACTTCCTTGCCGGGCAGGTCGATGCAACCAAGGCTGCGGGCACGCTTTTCTCGCTGCATATGAAAGCCACCATGATGAAGGTTTCCGATCCGATCATCTTCGGCCACTGTGTAAAGGTTTTCTACAGGCCGGTACTCGAGAAGCATGCGGATGCGCTGGTCGAGGTCGGATTCGATGCCAACAACGGGATCGGCGATCTCTATGCCAAGGTCGAAAACCTGCCGCCCGAAAAGAAGGCGTCAATCGAAGCCGATATTGCCGCACTCTATGAAAACGCGCCTGATCTGGCTATGGTCGACTCCGATCGCGGCATCACCAATCTGCATGTGCCGAGCGATATCATCATCGACGCATCCATGCCCGCAGCCATCCGCGCCTCCGGCCAGATGTGGAACAAGGACGGTAAACAGCAGGACACCAACTTTATTATTCCGGATCGCTGCTATGCCGGTGTCTACGCCGAAACCGTGGACTTCTGCAGGCAGCACGGTGCTTTCGATCCCCGCACCATGGGCTCCGTATCGAATGTCGGTCTCATGGCGCAGAAGGCCGAGGAATATGGATCGCACGACAAAACCTTCGAAATACCCGTTGCCGGCACGGTTCGGGTAGTGGATGCCGCAGGTACGGTGCTCTTCGAGCATACGGTTGAGCAAGGGGATATCTGGCGAGCCTGCCAAACCAAGGATGCACCGATACGCGACTGGGTCAGGTTGGCCGTTTCGCGTGCCCGCGCGACCGGCTCGCCGGCCCTCTTCTGGCTCGACGCAAACCGTGCCCATGACGCCCAGCTGATAGGAAAGGTGAAGACCTATCTCAAGGATCACGACACCGAAGGGCTGGACATTCAGATTCTTCCTCCGGTCGAAGCCACCCGCCTGTCGCTTGAACGCGCCAAGGCCGGACAGGACACAATTTCCGTGACCGGCAATGTGTTGCGCGACTACCTGACCGATCTTTTCCCGATCCTCGAATTAGGCACCAGCGCCAAGATGCTTTCCATTGTTCCGCTGATGAACGGTGGCGGGCTCTTCGAAACCGGTGCCGGCGGATCGGCCCCCAAGCACGTACAGCAGTTTGAAAAGGAAAACCATCTGCGCTGGGATTCGCTTGGGGAGTTTCTTGCGCTCGGCGTATCGCTCGAGCACCTGGCCTCGGTTTTTAACAACCAAAAGGCGCAGGTGCTGGCCGATGCGCTCAATGTCGCCAACGCCCGTTTCCTCGAAGAGAATAAATCACCATCCCGCAAGGTTCACGAGCTCGACAATCGGGGTAGTCACTTCTATCTCACGCTCTACTGGGCACAGGCGCTTGCCGCGCAGGATACGGATGCCGACCTCAAGGCGCGTTTTACACCGTTGGCTGAAGCGTTGAGTGCGGACGAGGAGAAGATCGTCGACGAACTCAACCGTGTTCAGGGTGTGGCCATGGATATCGGGGGGTACTACCGTCCCGACCCCGAACTCGCGGCCAAGGCCATGCGTCCGAGCTCGACCTTCAATGCTGCGCTTGCTTCATTGTAGGCTTTGTTTGGAGAACGTGACGGGGTTTCAAGCACGTTCGTATTCCGTTCCAGTGCCCGAAATCCGCGACATCCCGACGTTTGTTGAAGGAATGGCTTGAACGGGATTAGGGCGTATCTATAATTCCGCGTTCGTTAAATTCAGGTGAAAATTATGGGAAAAACACTGTTTGAAAAGATTTGGAATCCGCATGTCGTGAAAGAGCTGCCCGGCGGCGAAGTACTGCTCTTCATTGACCGCCACCTTGTTCATGAAGTCACGAGTCCGCAGGCATTCGAAGGGTTGCGCATCCAGAATCGCAAGGTTCGCCGCCCGGAACTGACCTTTGCGACGACCGACCACAATGTGCCGACCAACAGCCGCACCGAAATCAGTGATCCGATTGCCAAGGCTCAGGTCGATGCCCTGGAGCAAAACTGCCTGGAAAGCGGCATCACCTTCTACGGCATGGATTCTGAAAAGCAGGGCGTAGTCCACATTATTGGTCCGGAGCAGGGCATTACGTTGCCCGGAACCACCATTGTGTGCGGCGATTCGCATACCGCCACGCACGGTGCCTTCGGTGCGATTGCCTTCGGTATCGGCACCTCCGAAGTGGAACATGTGCTGGCAACACAGACGCTGCGGCAGAAAAAACCGAAACAATACAAGGTTGAATTCAAGGGCAGAATTCCGGCGGGGGTTACCGCCAAGGACCTGGTGCTTGAACTGATCGGCGAAATTGGAACAGCAGGCGGTACCGGCTGCGCATTCGAGTTTTGCGGCGCGGCGATCGAGGAGCTTTCAATGGAAGGCCGCCTGACTATTTGTAACATGGCGATCGAGGCCGGTGCGCGTTCAGGACTTATTGCGCCCGACCAGACGACAATTGATTACATCACGGCCGAGGAGCGGCCTTTCGCACCAAAGGGTGACAAGCTTGAAAAGGCGATCGAATATTGGAAGTCGCTCTATACCGATGCCGATGCGGTGTTTGATAAAACGCTTGTGATCGATGTCGAAAAACTCGAGCCCCAGGTGACCTGGGGGACCAGTCCCGGGATGGTGACCGGTGTGAACGGTCGGGTACCTCAACTCGACGCCGTTCCGGAATACAGCCCCGAGGATGTGCGTGCGGCGCTTGACTACATGGGTCTGGAGCCGGGCATGAAGATGACCGACATCAAGATCGATACAGTATTCATCGGCAGCTGCACGAACGGGCGGATCGAGGATCTGCGCGAGGCAGCCCGGGTGATGGAGGGCAAAAAAGTTGCGGAGGGTATTCGCGTGCTGGTGGTTCCCGGTTCTGAAAAGGTGCGTTACCAGGCCGAGTCGGAGCGCCTCGACCGCATCTTTCATGAAGCGGGTGCCGAGTGGCGTTATGCTGGCTGCAGCATGTGTCTGGCGATGAATCCGGACAAGCTGAAGGCCAAGGAGCGTTGCGCCTCGACCTCCAACCGTAACTTTGAAGGTCGCCAGGGACGCGGCGGCCGTACGCATCTTGTCAGTCCGGCCATGGCGGCAGCGGCGGCCATTCACGGCCATATCGTCGACGTAAGGGAGGTTTCTTAATGGATAAGTTTGAGACATTCACTGGAGTGGTGTGCGCGGTTGAGCGCGCAAACATCGATACGGACGCACTGATTCCGAAAGAGCACCTGAAGTCGATCAAGCGGACCGGATTCGGTCCGGCGCTATTTTCCGATTGGCGCTATAATGCCGATGGATCGGATAACGCGGAATTCATCCTGAATCATCCCAAGACCAAAGGGGCCTCCATCCTGGTCGGCCGGAATAATTTCGGTTGCGGATCGAGTCGCGAGCATGCGGTTTGGGCGGTAGCCCAACAGGGGTTCAAAGTGGTAATTGCACCGAATGAAGGGGAAATTCCGGGCTTTGCGGATATTTTCCGGAACAATTGCGCAAAAAACGGTATCCTGACGATTCAGCTGTCGAGTGAGCAAGTCGATCAAATCTTCAGTATGGCTTCGGCAGACGAACCGCTCGAGGCCACAGTCAATCTGGAAAAACAGCAGGTATCGTTCAAGGATGCCGTATTTACTTTCGAGATTGAACCGGCTGTAAAGGAAAAGCTGTTGCAGGGATTGGATGATATTGCCGAGTCACTCATGTACGAGGCCGACATCACTCGTTTCGAGGCGACGCACGATGCGCAACTGATCGGTGCTTAGTCTTTCCCCGAAAGCGAAGCGATAGATAATTTCCGAAAGGAAATAGCGAACAAAGAGAGTGGTTCTTCACGGCAAGAACGGCTAGAAAGAAAAGCTTCCAGAGCCTGGGAGCTTTTTTCGTGTTTAAATAAAATGAAGAACTATCTTACAGCATCCATCTCGGCCTCCGCGGTTCGGCACAACATAGCCGCACTTCGCAGCCTGATCGGAGAGGGGGTAAAGCTCTGTCCGGTGGTAAAGGATGACTGCTTTGGGCACGGCATGGATGTGCTTTATCCGGTGCTGGCCGAGCTGACCGACGGTTTTGCGGTAGCCGCTCCTTTGGAGGCGCTGGAACTTCGCCAGAAGGGCTATCATGGATTTATCCTCTGCTTTCTCTCTGCCTATTTTGATGATTTCAAGATTCAGGATGAGCTCGTTTGGCAAGAGATCACGCAGACGGTGATGTCACAATCGGCGATGACGTCCATTCAGGAGGCAGCCAGACGGGTCGGCAAAGTTGCCAAGGTACATCTCAAGGTCGATACCGGCATGGGACGCCTGGGCGTTCCAGCCAACCAGGCGGCGACGCTCATCGAAACGATCCAGAAAATACCCGAAGTGGAACTGACCGGCATCTACACCCACTTTGCGACGGCCGACGAAAAAGACCGCGCGGCAACGTTCCGGCAGTTGGAGCTTTTTAATTCAATAGTTCCAGCGGCTGGAAACATTACAGTCCACGCGGCCAACTCGGCGGCCACGATCGACTGGCCGGAAACCCACTTTGACATGGTGCGGGTCGGTATTGCGATGTATGGATGCCACCCTTCGGATCAAATACGCAACCGGGTGGACCTGAAACCTTGTATGTCGGTCAAGGCGAAGCTTATCGCCGTAAAGCACATGCGGCAGGGTAGCAAGACAGGGTATGGCCTGGCGCATGAATTTGAGCGTGACAGTCGGGTCGGTGTAGTGCCGATCGGCTACGGCGACGGATATTTCCGAAGCCTCTCCAACAAGGCGGTTGTGCGAATCAATGGAATGGAAGCGGCGGTATGCGGAAGGGTCTCGATGGATCAGATGACCGTCGACGTTACGGATATTCCGGACATCCAGGTGGGTGCCGAGGTGGAGGTCATTTCATCGGATCCGGCCGCACCGAACGGTGTGGAAAATCTGGCGCGACTTGCGGACACGATCCCGTATGAGATCACGTGCCACCTGGGCCACAACATGCGGCATGTGCTGGTGGACTAGGACGCCGAAATGGTACTTGCTTCAGCCTTGAATTTCTCGGCACATGTAGGGCAAATGCAGTGGCTGAACTCCATCTTGGTGTGATCTTTCAGATACTGGTCGATGGATTGCCAGCTACCCTCGTCATCGAGGATCTGTTTACACTCCCCGCATAGATTATGAATTCCGCCCAGTTCCTTAACCTGGGACAAAGCGCCCTGCAGGCGACTGTTTGCTTCTTTCAGTGCTTCGTCTTTTATGGCAACGGACAGCTTTCCGCTGTGCATTTTTCCAAGAGCGAAAGCCGCCAGAAATTTCATGCCGAGGTATACCGGCGAGACCAATAGGGAAGCATAACTGACGCCACCGGCAAACTGCGCGTATATGTAGCTGGTCGAAGGGATCAGCAGCAACGCAACGACTATGCCCGGAACCGTGCCGATAAGCGATGCCACCAGTCCTACCACGCCAATCCCCAGAAGGAAGAAAGGCTGATTGGGTGGCAAATACATCAATGCCCCCAAATAGGCGATAACCGCAGTTATCGCAATCAGCACTCGCACATACTTGTTCATCATGGTTCCCATCCCTCAATCTATGCCCTTAAGGATACTGACCCATAAATGCAAGCCCCGTGCCAGATTCGAGACCAAACATGAGATTCATGTTTTGCAAAGCGTTGCCCGCCTGACCCTTCATGAGGTTGTCAATGTGCGAAATCACCCGTAAACGATTGTTTCGAGCGTCTACATCAACTGTCAGAACGCAATAATTGGTACCGCGTACATCAGCAATGCTCGCGGGTGTTTTCGCATCCTGAACGCGAATAAACGGGTTGTTCCTGTTAAATTCTTTGTAGATTTCGAGAATTTCATTCGCACTTTGCCCGTCCAGTGAAGCGTACAGGCAGGACATGATGCCCCTGCACACCGGCACGACCTGCGCTGTAAACGTAATCTGAACATCGTCTTCAACCAGCAGGCCGAGCTCCTGTTCAATCTCCACCACATGCTGGTGTCCGGCCAGTTTATAGGCGTTCATGTTATCGTAGCGGTTGGGGTAGTGGAATGCGGCGTTCGGTTTTTTGCCCGCACCCGAAACACCGGTTTTGCAGTCGCAGATAATGCTCCCGGCATCAATCACCCCGGCTTCAACTGCAGGAGCAAGACCCAGAATGCAGCTTACCGCAAAGCAGCCGGGATTGCCCACAATCGTCTGTGCATCGGTAATCTCATGCAGTTCGGGCAGTCCATATACGGTCTCATTCAACAGGGCGGGGGCCTTATGCACCGGATCCAGGCCAATGAAATTGGCATACTCGGCATACCGTTCGACAGAGCCGAACCGGAAGTCACCGCTGTAGTCGATCACCTTCGCGCCCCGCGCAATCTCCTCCTCGGCCGACTGCATGCCGACACCATCGGGAGTTGAATAAAAGACCACGTCGTAAGGCTCTTTCGTCTTCGGATCGTCAGGCGAAACAATCACCTCATCGCAAAAGCCCCGTAGATGAGGAAAGACATCGCTCATTTTCCGGCCTGTGTCTGAAAGGCTCACCAGGCAACCGATTTCGGCTTCCGGATGCTTCAGCAGCAGTTCGGTAATGCCTACGCCGCCATATCCGCCGGCGCCCACTATTTTCGCTTTAATCATAATCAGCTTTTCCTTGAATAGATGCGCGAAAATTAAACTACAGGCGAAACTGAATCGACACTAAAGTTCTGTTTTCAGTTTATTCGACGAACGGTTCTGTGCGAACGTCCCGGCCATGAAGATCGGTATCCTTTCCGACACGCACGGTGACATTCCCGCTGCCGCAAATGCGGCTGCCGCCTTCCGGTTGACGGGTGTCGAGGCGGTGTTTCATTGCGGCGACATCGGTTCGTTCGATGTGCTGACGGAGCTGGCCGGGCTCGAAGTTCCCGTACATGCCGTACTGGGGAACGTGGACATCTATTCCAGCGACTGGAAGTTTTTCCCCACCAACGTCGGAGTGGTGCTGCATGGTCGGTTCGGCGATATTGAACTCGGCGGGAAGCGGATTGCACTCTTGCACAGCGATGATCGCCGGACACACCATCAAACGGTTTCGTCCGGAGATTATGATCTGGTGCTGACCGGCCATTCGCATGAGGTGCATGATTTTTTTGAAGGCGCTACTCGTTGCATCAATCCCGGTGCCGCCGGCCGCGGATCACCCGGAACCTGCGCCGTGCTGGACTTGGAATCGGGTGCGTTGCGGATTGTTACATTGTAGATAAAACGTCCCGCTTCGTTTTACATGCCGAATGCTTCGGCAACCGCCCGGCAGATAATTTTTCCGCCTCGCAGATTGAGTGCCGCGTGCCGGCCGGGGCTTTTCTCAAGGAATCCGTCCAGTCCCAGACTGGCCAGTTCACGGCAATAGGCCAGTGTGGCATTGCAAAGAGCATGGCTGCTGGTTCTTCCGACCGCGCCGGGCATGTTGGTTACGCAATAGTGGACTACCTCGTCAACGATATAGACCGGCTCGCTGTGCGTGGTGGGCCGGCTCGTTTCGCAGCAGCCTCCCTGGTCGATGCAAACATCGACAATCACGGAGCCCTTTTTCATTCTGGAAACCAGTTCGCGGCTAATCAGTTTCGGGGCGATAGCACCCGGAATCAAAACACACCCGACTACGAGATCCGCAAGAACGGCATAGTGCTCGATCGCATGGGGCTCGCAGAAAACGGTCGATACATTCGGCGGCATCGTTTCATCCAGCTGCCGCAGGCGGTCGAGACTGATATCCATAATGGTTACATTCGCTCCCAGCCCGGCAGCCACCCTGGCTGCATGGGTCCCGACCACGCCGCCGCCGAGCACCAGTACATCGGCGGGGGCAACGCCCGGAACCCCGCCCAGCAGGATGCCGCGGCCCATCATGGGGCGCTCCAGACATTTGGCGCCCTCCTGCACCGACATCTTGCCCGCCACTTCACTCATGGGGGTGAGCAGGGGCAGGCGGCCCTGCCGATCGGACAATGTTTCGTAGGCCACGGCGGATATGCCGCGCTCGAGGCATTGGATTGTCAACTCACGCGAACTCGCAAAATGAAAATAGCAAAAGACGATCTGTCCCGATTTCAGTCGCTCGATTTCTTCCGACTGCGGTTCCTTGACCTTGACGATCATATCCGCGCGCTCAAAGAGCTCCTGCGGAGAATCAACAATCTCGGCCCCTACAGCCGAATAATCCTCGTTGCTGAAGCCGCTTCCGAGACCGGCATCCTTCTCGATCAAGACCGTATGACCGTCCGCAATCAGCAGCTGGGCACCTACCGGCAGCATGGCAATGCGGTATTCGTCGGACTTCACCTCACGCGGAACGCCAATGATCATTCTCACTCCTCCCAGTTTTTGGAGCGCTCGACAGCCTGGAGCCACTTGGCAAAGCGGGTCTCGGCTTCATCGGCGGAGATTTGGGGTTCAAAAACGCGGTCGACTTTCCGGTGCGCGGCGATTTCGGCGCGGTCGTTCCAGAAGCCTACGGCGAGTCCGGCGAGTGCGGCCGCACCAAAGGCTGTGGTTTCAACCTGTTTGGGCCGTTCGACGGGTACCTGCAGAAGGTCGGACTGAATCTGCAGCAGCAGGTTATCCGCAGAGGCTCCGCCGTCTACACGCAAGGTGCCGATGGGTGTGCCGGAGTCTTTTTCCATGGCCCGCAGCACCTCCATTGATTGAAAGCACATCGCTTCCAGTGCCGCCCGCGCAATATGCGCTTTGTCGGAACCGCGCGTGAGTCCAATCATCATGCCACGCGCATGCGGATCCCAATGAGGAGCACCCAGTCCGGCAAACGCCGGAACAAGATAGACCCCGCCGGTATCCGGCACCTTGGCGGCCAGTTTTTGAATGTCGGATGATGATTCGATGATGCCCAGCTGATCGCGCAGCCATTGCACCACCGCACCTCCAATGAACACGCTGCCTTCGAGGGCATAATTGACTTCGCCGTCGAACTTCCATGCGACCGTGGTGAGCAGTTTGTTGTCGGATGCAACCGGTTTGGTGCCGCTGTTCATCAGCAGAAAACAGCCGGTTCCATAGGTGTTCTTCGAAGCCCCGGGCTCATAGCAGGCCTGTCCGAACAGAGCGGCCTGCTGATCGCCGGCAATCCCGGAAATGGTCACTCCGCATGCGCACAGACGTTTATCGACCTGTCCGTAGATCTCGCTCGATGGTTTGACTGCCGGAAGCATGCTTTTCGGAATAGTGAGCAGTTCCAGCAGTTCGTCGTCCCACTGCATCGTTCGTATGTTGAAGAGCAGGGTGCGCGAGGCATTGGATACATCGGTCAAATGCTGCTGGCCATGGGTCAGTTTCCAAACCAGCCAGGCGTCGATGGTGCCGAAGGCCAGATCGCCTTGTTCGGCCTGCGCTCGCGCACCGTCAACATGGTCGAGTATCCATTTGATCTTGGTGCCCGAAAAATAAGGATCCAGAAGGAGTCCTGTTTTTTCATAAAAAAGCTGTTCAGTTCCGTCGGCCTTGAGCGATGCGCAGAGGTCGGCCGTTCGCCGATCCTGCCAGACGATGGCATTATGGATCGGCTTGCCGGTCTTGCGGTTCCAGACCACCGTGGTTTCTCGCTGATTGGTGATGCCGATGGCCTGGATATCCTCGCTGTGGATCCCGGCCTGTTTCATCGCCTCCTTGGCCGTGCGCTGTTGCGTTTCCCAGATTT
Organism: Kiritimatiellales bacterium; assembly: GCA_013042165.1. Taxonomy (GTDB): domain Bacteria; phylum Verrucomicrobiota; class Kiritimatiellia; order Kiritimatiellales; family Pontiellaceae; genus Pontiella. The sequence goes on from JABDQT010000182.1 coordinate 13,228, forward strand.
CTACCGGGTCGTGTTCCACCCATCCGGGCTGGGGAAAATGCTGCTTAAACTCGCGCTGGGCCACCGCGCGGATCTTACCGGAATGGTCGAATAGAATGGATCTTGAACTGGTGGTTCCCTGGTCGAGCGCAAGAATGCATTTCATGCGAAGCAGTATAGGCGATGGCTTGGGATAGAGAAGAACAATTTACTGTGTGGTGGTCTCGGTCTTCGTGTACTTCATATTAAAAGCGATCCAGGTCCGTTCGTTTTGACCCATTTGTAAATGAAGGATTGGAAGGGTGGACTTTATACAGTTGGACGCTATTATTGGCAGACTGTGAGAAGGGGAATGAGTATGGCAACCGGCAAAAAACTGAGTGAGATTTCGTGGCAGGAATTCAAGGCGCTGCCGCTGGCGGCAAAGGGGGATTATTTTCAGGGAATCCCGCCTCATACGCTGATCGCCCAGCAATTCTCGCGCACCCGGCTGGAGGAGCTCTGCACACTGGCCACCAAGATCAAGCGGATCAACAAGCGGCGCGACGGGGCCAATTTCCTCAAAACACTGCTCTCGGATAAGCGGGCGATGCTCTATTTCGCGCAGCCTTCGTCGCGCACCTATCTGTCGCACAATGCCGCTTGCCAGATTCTGGGTCTCGACACGATGGATGTGCGGGATACCAAGACGTCGAGCGAAGTAAAGGGGGAGTCGCCCGAAGACACGATCCGGACCTTCAGCTCCTATGCCGACATGATCATCATGCGCCATCCGGTGGGCGGTTTCGCCGAGCGCGTGGCCTGGATGCTGGCGCACACCAATCGCGAGATACCGGTGCTCAATGCAGGGTCGGGTGCCGACCAGCATCCCACGCAGGCCCTGCTGGACATCTACACTCTGGCACGCAGTTTTGAAAAGACCGGCGGAATCGATGGGAAGCATATCGCTTTTGTCGGAGACCTGATGCGGGGTCGTACCGTACGGTCGCTCGCCTGGCTGCTGACACTATACAAGGACGTGACGCTCTACTTCGTGGCACCGGAGCCACTCCAGATCAGCCCGGATATTCTCGAGCTGCTCGATCAGGCGGGTACCCAATATGTCATTACGCAGGATTTCGCGTCCGTCATGCCGATTGCCGACGCGGTCTACATGACGCGCATACAGGATGAATGGGATGCGGAAGGCGAGAGTTGCACGATTGATACGTCGGACTTCAGCATCGGCGCCGAGCATATGGATATCCTCAAGGATACGACGGTGATCATGCATCCGCTGCCGCGCCGTTCGGAGATCAGCACCGATATCGATAATGATCCTCGCGCGGTCTACTGGCGCCAGATGCGCAACGGCATGTGGATCCGGGCCGCCCTGATCCTGACCACCTTCGGCCGGCAGGATGAAGCCAACCAATACTACGACGACTATAAGCCGCAGGCTTGAAACCTGGAGTACGAAGTACCCCCATACGAGGCAGCATGATGGAACATTTAATTTCTCTCAAGGAATGGAGTCCCGAAAAGATCCGGTCCGTGCTGGATCTGGCGAGGAACGTGAAAACAAACCCGTCCGCCTATCGCGATGCGATGGCACGCAAGACGCTACTGATGATTTTTGAAAAGCCAAGCCTGCGGACGCGCCTGTCGTTCGAGGCGGGGATGAGCCAGATGGGCGGTCATGCGATCTATTACCATACGGGCAACTCGCCGATGGGCAGCGGCAAGGAGAGCATCAGTGATTCGGTCAAGACGGCTTCGCGGTTTGTTGACATCATCATGGCACGGCTCTTCAAGCATGCCGATCTGCTGGAGATGGCGGAATACGCCACGGTTCCGGTGATCAATGCGCTGACGGACGACAGCCACCCCTGCCAGATCCTGGCGGA
>JABDQT010000183.1 GCA_013042165.1 Kiritimatiellales bacterium
ACCGCCACCACCGGGATGATGAGGCTGAACGAGAAAATAATCGCCACCGTCTGCAACCAATAGGGCTGCGGGCCATGGATCATATGGTGCGCTCCCGTCCAGACATAGACGAACGAGATCACCCAGAAGCCCACCATACTCAGCTTGTGCGAATAGATCGGCGTGTCCAGCTGCTTGGGGATCAGGTAGTAGGCAATTGCCACACCCAGCGGAGTGAAGATGAGGCCAACGGCATTGTGCACATAGAACCAGATCAGGTTGGCCTGATTGACACCGGCCACCATCGGCATCTGGCTGAACATGTTGCCCGTGATGTAGACGAACGTCGTCCAGATGACCGCACCCAGCGTGTACCAAACCGTCACGTAGAGATACTTCACTTTGCGCGTGGCCACCGTGCCGAACACGTTGATGGCAAACATGACCCAGCAGATCGCGACCATGTAATCGAAGGGTGCAGGAATCTCACCATATTCAACGTTTTTCACCTGACCAAGGAAGATGGAAACCAATCCGCCGATGACCGCCAGGTTGTACAAAACCGCCATGACCACACCCAGCTTCTCCGAAAAAAGTTTGGTGTGCAGGATGCGGGGCAGGATCCAGAAAAGGACACCCATATTTGCCTGCAACAGCCAACCAAACAAGTTGATATTGGTGTGCACCATGCGCACGCGCGGCAGGGAAAGAAATTCGATCTCGCCGACCGTGGGTACAACGAATTTCAAGGCGGTCAGCAGACCCATCGTCAGCGCAGCGCCGAAAAAGAGGGTCGAGCCGATGACCATGGATTTTGCAGCAGCATCTTGTTTCATTATTCAGATTCCTCCGTGTTGGACCGGATAAAGGCAATGATATCTAGAATGGTCTGATCGCTCAGGTGATCGAACGCCGGCATGGGCGCCCCGGCCACGCCGAGCAGGATCGACTGGTAGAGGCGCTCGTCCGTGACAGACGCCTGATTCAGGAACTCCTTGCTGATGAGGTTGCGCGGCAGCGGATGCTCAAGCAGATAGGCATTGGGCCCCTTGCCGTTGGCCAGCTTGCCATGGCAGGACGTGCAGTGCTTCTGAAAGGCCTCATACCCCTCAGCCGGATCGCCGGCCATGAGCAATTCGCCCTTACCTTTGTAGTCCAGGCGCTCGGGATCACCGGGCTTCGGCAGCCTGGCGTCGATACGCTTGAAGTTCCGGGGTGCGTTCGCAAGGCTCTTCTCCTTGATGAATTCAATCAGTGTATCGATTTCCTTATCGCTCAGAACATTTTTCCATGCCGGCATCGCAGTGCCGTCCACACCATGCAGGATTGAATTCTTGAAACGGTCTTCGTAGGCCACCACAAACTGGTATTTGCTCAAGTTGCGCGGATACGGGTCAAGCATGGCGGAAACGCTCCCCTTGCCGTTGAGCTCTTCACCATGACAGGCCACGCAGTAGGTCTCATACAGTTTTTCGCCTTCGGACTTGGCGTTGAGTTTGTAGTCGAAGGTCGAGAGATACTTTATCAGGCTCTCCAGCTCGGCCTCGTTGTAGTCCTTGAAGGTTGGCATGATCGAATCCGGCGCATGCGAGCGCGAGTTGACAATGTGCTGCTTGACATACTCCTCCCCGCGATTGCGGATGGACCACGTCAGTTCGGGGCCGATGTTTCCGCCCGCGAGGTCGCCGTCGCTATTGCGGAAGGCATGGCAGTTGATGCAGCCGCCTTTGGCCACGGAACCCTCGTAGGGCACGCCGGCGAAAAGACTGCGTCCGGCCTCCACGCTTGGCTCTGTGATGCGCGCCAGCCGGGCTTCCGGCTTGATGTACCCGATCGGAGCGCTCTCGGCAGAACGCAGGCGTTCCTTCTGCTGTCCTTTCAGGTAGGTCGCGATAGCGGCAACGGTTTCTTCTTCATGCACCCAATCAAACTTGGGCATCTTCGAGTTCTTGACGTTTGCCGACGGTTCGACCATCGACTCCACCAGATATTCATAGGTGAATTTTCCACCCGCGTCGGTCAGCTCGGGCGCCTGCGACGACGTGGAGATGCCCGCGATGGTATGGCAACCCCAGCAGGCTTTTTCCAGAAAGAGCGAACGCCCTTGCTCATACAGCTCGGCACCGGCCAGCGAGCCGCCTTCCATGGCATGGCATCGGTTGCAGTTGGCCTGCGCGGTCGGCCCGGCCAGCAACGGAGCCGGCCAGCCGTGGTATTCACCATGCGCATCATGAATTTCCAGCGCCCGCCCGTTGCCATCGTGACAGACAGCACAGCCGATTTTCGCGAAGTCGTGCGGATCCTTTTCTGCCCCCGGAACAATCGGGGGATGGAAGGCCAGCGGTTCTTCGAATCCGGCGGCCTGCGGATTCGATGCGCCGATATGACAGGACTGGCAGCGGTCGATCATCATCGAGCCGGGCGTCTTGACATTCACCTGCTTGATTTCAGCACCGGGAAACTCCTCGCCCAGCTGCTCGTAGTAATCCTTCTGATAGTCGACAAAATCCTGATCCAAGGCCTTGTGCATCGACATGGCAAAGAAAACGAATCCGGCAAAGGCCAACGCCAGTAATATTCTGTAGTCCTTAATCATTTTAGTGGCCTCCCCCTGAAACATGCTCCCATGGATAGACAATCGCCCAGTTTTCACCGCGGAAGTAAACCCCGATAATAATCAGCGCCAGCATGAAGAGATACATGCCGATGAACAAAGCGTTTTCAAGGTTGCGCTCGCGTGCAAACCAGACGCCCGGAATGTCTTTCCGATAGGTTTTGTTGAACGATTCAATAAACATTTCAATGTAGGGAAGCACCATAACGCCGCCGGCCAGGATGCCGGGGATGACAATGCCGCCGATAAAGCCGTGGTAGCTGACCAGCTCCTGCAGCCCGAGGAAGTACCATGGCGCTTTAGACGGGTTGGTCGGGTGGTTCGGATCGGCAGGTCCTTCGAGCGGGGCATCGAACATGACCGATATCGCGCTCAGTACCGCAACGACTCCCAGCAGAACGATCAGCTCGCGGATGATGAGTTTCGGCCAGGCAAACATCATCTGATCAACCTCTTCATTGACCTTGGGCTCGTTGCCCTTGACGATTTCAACCAGCTTGTAGCTGCGGGCCGCCTTGAAGACGGAAGCGTTCTTGACTGAGCCGAATTCCTCGTCGGGAATCTGCTTTTCCTTGGAGGTGTCGGCGGGACGCGCCAGGCCGCCGTCCTTGCGGATGCGGAAAAAGTGGACCGCAATCAGAAAACCCATGATGGCCGGCAGCACCGCCACGTGCAGCACATAGAAGCGGATGAGCGCCTCGCCGCCGACATCGGTATCGCCGAGCAGGATGCCGCGGATCAGTGCTCCGCCCGGGGCGATCTTGGCGATTTCCGTACCGACTTTGACACCCCAGAAAGCGAGCTGGTCCCACGGCAGCAGATAACCGGTGTAGGACAGGAATACGGTCAGCAGCCCAAGGATGCAGCCGATGACCCAGTTGAACTCCCGTCCGCCGCGATGTGCACCGGCAAGGTAGACGCGCAGCATATGCAGCGCCACAAAGGCCACCATGCCGTGGGCCGCCCATCGGTGCATGTTGCGGAGAAATCCGCCCCAGAAAACATTGCTGCGCAAATTCAGCATGCGGCTGTAGGCGTCCGGCAGGCCGTCGGGGCCGATCGCAGTCGACGGCACATAATGGAACATCAGCATGATGCCGGTGACCGCAAGGATCAGGAACAGATAAAAGGTAATCAGCCCCATGCCCATCGTGGTCTTGAACTTGACCGAGCGTTTATGGATCTTCACAGGCTGTATGTGCAGCATGACATTGCTGAACATGATCTTGGATTTGGTCAGCCCGGTATTGTCGAAACGATGCCGAAAGATGGAGTCGTAAATCTTGGTTCCAAACGCCTTGGCCATCTCTATTAATTCATTCATTGATAATCCCTTCGGTCAGGCAGGCTAGACGACTGCAAAGAAACTGTTTTCCGGCAGCGACGTGCCCGTATCGATTTCCAGTTGGCCGCCCGGAACCACTTTGATCTCCAGCCAGGGGAGTGTTTTTGGCGCGGGGCCACCGACTACGATGCCGTCGGCATCATACTGCGACCCGTGGCAGGGACACAGGAAGCCGGTTTCGACCCGGTTGACCGTACAGCCCAGATGAGTACACACCAGCGAGATTGCCGCCACTTCTTTTTCTGTCTGCCGCCGCAAGACCACCTTCTGGTCTTCGAAGATCAGCTCGTCTCCAACATCGGGCAGATCGTTGACCGGGACCAGAAACTTTTGCGGGGTTCCGTAGGACACCACCGGGAACATGTATTTAAAGAGCGCACCACCTGTGCCGGCCGCCGCCAATCCCATCAATCCGAAAGCAGAACCCAGCGTAATCATCTCGCGCCGGCTTGCCCCGTCTTTTTTTTCTTTAGCCATTATTTGTTTCTCCAACCCCGGCATGCTTTGCATGCATTTCCTCTTCGCGGAAAATCACGTATTTCGCCTCTTCCGGATCCTCAAACTGCCCATCCTTGACCGCCCAACGAAACAGCATAAAAAAAATGCCGCCCAGCAGCGTGGTCGTGATTAAAAGTATGATCGTTAATATCAGCATGGTTTGTATTTCTTATTGCGTATTGCGTATTAAAAGCAGTCCCATCCCGCTCTGCGGTCAAGCAATACGAAATACGCACTACGCAGTAATGATCCTATGTTCTCCACCTGGCTTCGCTCTTCTTTTAGAAATATCTTTTCCTCTATGCGTAGCAATCCTCGAAACTGTTCACCGACATCTTGCAAGCACCGGTCGGGCACTTCTGCGCGCACATGCCGCAACGAATGCACTTGAGCGGATCGAACAGCATAACCGATCCCTCCTCTTCCGCCACCTGCATGCTGCCGAATTCCATTTCGGCCAACACCTTGAAATCCTCGCCGCCATCCACGCGGTCGACTGTTTTCATCGAAAGACAGTACGACGGACAGACGTCGACACATCCGCCGCAGAGGATGCAGATATCACCCTCGAAGGTTGGATGAATGTGGCATTCCAGGCAGCGTGCCGACTGCTCTTTCGCTTCCTTTTCGGGATATTCGACGGTGGTATTAAATTCCGGATCCTCGGCCGGATTGACCGGAAGTTCCTCGCGCTCTTCGCGTTCCTCATCCACATAGACCGACCCTCGGTCATATTCCGGCAGGTCGGTGAAGGTCAGCTTGCGCTTGAGCTTGAGCGGCTCGCCATCGGAAAGATAGGCATGAATACCCTGCGCTGCTTTGCTGCCGGAAGCAACCGCATCGATAAAGAGCTTCGGGCCAAGAGCAATATCGCCGCCCACAAAGACATTCGGCTTGCTGGTCGCAAGAGTCTCTTCATCGGCCACCTTCACCCAGCCCTGCGGAGTCAGTTCAACGCCCGAGTTTTCCAGAAAAGCCAGATCAGATCCCTGCCCCACCGCCATGAAGACCGCATCGCCTTCGATCAGCCGCGTTTCCTCTTCAAGCTGAGGGGAAAATTTACCTTCCTCGTCAAATACGCGAATGACCTTGCTGACGATGAGTCCCTTTATCGTGCCGTCTTCAACCACGATTTCGCGCGGGCCCCAGCCGTCGTTGATAACCACGCCCTCGCGGCGGCCGCCCTCGCGTTCATCGACCGATCCGGTCATTTCATCAAGGTGCTCGCGCTCCAGACAGGCCAGTTGCACTTCCGGTGATCCGCAGCGGAGCGCGGACCGGGCGACGTCGAACGCCACGTCGCCGCCACCGATCACAATGGAACGTTTTGTGGAAAGGTCCCATTTTTCACGCATGTTGAAATCAAACAGGAAGGCCAGGCCGATGTGCACATCCTTGTGATCGGCATTCGGAATGGGGATGCTTTTGCCCCGGGCCAGGCCGACACCGATGAATACAGCATCGTGCTTTTCTTCCAATTCCTGGAAGCTGATGTCGGTGCCCACATCGACTCCGTTCTTCACTTCAAGGTTTTCGAAGAGTTCGATCGAAGCCAGCTCCTCTGCCACCACCTTGCGTGAAAGCCGGTTGATCGGGACGCCCTGCACCAGCTGGCCACCGGATTTTTCCCAGCGTTCGTAAAGAGTGACGCTGTAGCCCAGACGTGCCAGGTCGTGCGCGCAGGTGTAGCCCGCGCAACCGCCGCCGATGACACCGACCGATTTCCCGTTCAACTCGGGTTCTACGGAGCCGGGGGCGATTGAATAGGTCAAAGGGGTCTTGAGGGCACCGGTTTCCGGACCGCGCTTCTCGGTCAGGTAACCCTTAATGTTGCGGATCACAACGGCTTCATCGACATCCGAACGGCGGCATCCCTTCTCGCAAGGGGCACCACAAACCTTCCCGCATATCGATGCAAACGGGTTCGTGGCACGAGAAATCGCGTATGCTTCCTCATACTTGCCTGCAACCGTGGCCATCAGATAACCCCGCGCATCGGTCTTGACGGGGCAGGAATTCCGACAGGCCACCTCGGCTTCGTAGTAGTCGTCCGTGGGCAACTCTATTTTGATTTTTTCCATAGCCATACCGGGACCATCCTCAAAAGTTGCAGATGTTAGGAAAAGTGTACGATTTTATCACGTCCAGAATTGAGATGTTTTTATTACACAGCCTGATTCAAATACAATCCCAAATTGGTATTTAAATACCGATTTAGCCTCCAGGCCGGTTTTAGCCTGCTTTTCGAACAGCTTTGCGGAGCGCTTCGGCCTTGTTTTCAGGGATTTAAATATACAAAAACAGTTCTCGTAATTCTTCGTTCCTGTCTCTAGCTTTTGATTACGGATTGATTTCAATCCGCCCTTCGGGGATGAGTAACCAACGACCGGTTCTTTCAGTTAAGGATGGGTCCAGTATGTAAGAATGGCCGGTAACGGCCTGTTTAGGAGTACAGTCAGTATGTCAGACCAGCTAGAAAGCGGTACAGTTAAGTGGTTCAACGATGAAAAGGGCTATGGCTTCATTGCCCGCGAAACCGGTGAAGATGTATTCGTTCACTTCACCGCCATCAACGCAGAAGGTCGCCGCACGTTGCAGGAAGGCCAGAGCGTGACGTTCGAGGTCGAGAGTGGACAAAAAGGTCCTCAGGCTGTCAACGTAACCGCAGTCGGCTAGAACTTCCGGCTCACCCATTTAGAAACATCCAAAGGCTGGAAAACTCACTTTCCGGTCTCTGGTTTTTTGCGTCATGACAAAAAAGCCCCGTGCAGAAAAGCAAGGGGCCAAAAAGCATCTCTATGGTCCTGGCGGACCGCCACCAGGCCCTGTTGGAGGCCCTCCGCCGCCCGGAATTGAACC
>JABDQT010000184.1 GCA_013042165.1 Kiritimatiellales bacterium
AAGGCCAAGCCGCGCCCCGAATGTATCCTCAAGGTCAAGGAGCTGAAGCAGGACGATGAAGGCCGCATTGTCGGCTGGGAGATCGCGGAAACGCAGGAAGACGTCAACATGATCTGGATCAATCAGGATGATTGCATCCGCTGCGGCGCCTGCGTGGCCGCCTGCCCGGTCGATGCCATCAGCATCCAGAAGGTGTCGCTGGTTACGGAACCGGTCACATAAATGTATTCTGACGGAACAACAGGCTTTCTGGACACAAATCCATCCTGCCCATCCTGTCATCCTGTCTAAAAAAGATCTGCCATGAATGATTATGAAAAACTGTTTGTCGGGGTGAGCCCGAAGGATTCGCTGGAGGTGCTCTCGCGCGCCATCGACCATTTCGGCAAAGACCTCTGCATGGCCACCAGTTTCCAGCTGGGCGGGCTGGTGCTGCTGGATATGCTGCATCAGGTCAACAAACCGGTGCGTGTCTTTTCCATCGACACCGGTCGTCTGCCGGAAGAGACCTACGAGTGCGCCGAAGCGATCCGTCGGAAGTATGGCATCAATGTTGAATGGGTCTTCCCTCAATTCGAAGCCGTCCAGAAACTGGAGAGCGAGAAGGGCCTGTTTTCCTTCAAGGAGAGTGTCGATAACCGCAAAGAGTGCTGCGGCATCCGCAAGGTCGAACCCTTGGGCCGTGCACTGGATGGATTCAGCGCATGGATTACCGGCCGCCGGCAGGAGCAGGCCGATACCCGGAAGGCTCTCAGCTTTGTCGAAGCCGATCCGGTGCACCCCGGCATGGTGAAGATCAACCCGCTCATCCACTGGACCAAGGCCGACCTGTGGTTCTACGTTGAAGAACACGGCGTGCCCCACAACCGGCTCTACGACGAAGGCTACCTGTCGATCGGATGCGCCTGCTGCACCCGCCCCTGCAAGGAGGGCGAAGACGAGCGCGCCGGCCGCTGGTGGTGGGAAAGCACCGAGCACAAGGAGTGCGGCCTGCACCTCAACTACAAGAACGGCGGCGGGATTTAGGGGATACGTATTGCGTATTGCGTATTGCGGAAAAGGCCTCTTGCCGCAGGCATGTATTACCAGCCTCGAATTCCGTCTCTTCATGATTTCTGTTTCGTTATTGAATACGGGAGGCGATTCATTTACATTTCGCAATCCCATGAAATGGTACGTGTTACAGATTGTGGTGATGGCGCTTGCAGTAAATGTTTTTGCGCTCGAAACCGCCGAGTTTGTTCAGGAGGCCGACGCCAAAGCCCTGCTCGCAAAGAAGTGCATCCGCGCCGAAACCAGCGGATTGATAGCGATCGGCTTCGATGCAGCCACCCGTGCGCTCGGCCGGAACGACCTGTTGAAAGCCGTCCGGAATGAATATACCCGCTCGATCTCGAAGAGCGGGAAGGTGGATATTGACGTCGTTGAAACCGCGCCCGGCAGATACCACTATTTCAACGACCGCAACAAGCGGGTCGACATCATTGAGCTGTATCGCAAGCAGACCGACGAAACCTCGTTCGACATCGTAATGCAGGCATCGGGAAAACGCTTCTTCGGCCGCTACGATGTAATCATCCATGTCCGCGTGATCGATGCACTGGATGCCGGAGTCGTGTACACCGCCCGCATTCACGCCTACCCGCATAACGGTCCGATCCGCTTTCTGGCCCGCCGCACGGGAGCCATCGAACGCTACTTCCGGAAAAACACCCGCACCATCGACTGGGTGGCACGCACCATCTGCGAGGGCCTGGATCCCACGTTTGCCCTTCGAGAGCATGATGTAAAACAAACCGACAGTCTTCTCGATGGAGGGGCGCACGCCGTGCGCCCGGGCGGAGAGGCCTCCGCCCCTCCAACACATGATCGACGCGGATAAAATCAGCTACCGGTCGCCCAGCGCATAGTGAAGCATGATGTTCTCGGTCTTGTTGAGCCGGCGACACGCTTCACGCGCAATATTCATCATCAGCATACCGAAAAGCCCGGGATCCGTGTGGTAGAGATGGAACAGCTTGTCGCGCGGAATCACCAGCAGCTCGGTATCCTCGACCGCCAGCGCACTCGCGGTATGCTGTTGAACAGCCATGACCGATGTTTCGCCAAAACACCCGCCCGCATCGAATTCATAAAGCTCCAGCGGGGTGCCATCGACATTTTCAATCATACGCACTTTGCCCGACCTGACGATGCGGATATGGCTGGGACTGTCGCCCTGCCGGAAGATGAATTCGCCCCTCCTGTAGTGCTCGGTTTCGAGCATGCGGAAGACGGTGTAGAGCTGGGCATCGTCCAGCCCGCCCAGAATCGATATCCTGTTGAGGATGGGCAGCACGTTTTCCACATCAATCAGCGGCAACCTGTATTTCTCGATGGCCATGCAGTCAGTATAGGAAACCTCTCCAATTGCACCAGTCGATTCACCAACTCCCTGCGAAAAGAGTGATAGGCTTTACAAACCGCCACGGGCGGAGTATTGGGTATTGAAGGCTGTCGATTTGAATCGAGGTGCGCATGCTGGACTCTGAAGACAAGCAAGGACTCCCTGATGATGGATAAAAAAACCATTAACGATATCGTTAACAGCACCGACCATACCGCCGGCAGAGTATTCGTTTTCATCATCCAGTTTTTAATCCTGCTCTCCCTAATTACCTTTTCCATCGACACCCTGCCCAATCTATCCGAGAAAACCCAAAATATCCTGAACGTACTTGAAGTCGTAACGGTCGCCATTTTTACGGCTGAATACATCCTGCGGCTCGTGGTGGCGGACAGTAAAATCAGGTTTGCAACAAGCTTCTATGGCCTGGTCGATCTGGCAGCGATTCTGCCGTTCTATCTGACCACCGGTCTGGATCTTCGGGCGATCCGGAGTTTCCGCTTTCTGCGCCTGATACGCATTCTGAAGATTTTTAAATACAACAAGGCCATCGGGCGTTTTCGGCGAGCCTTCGCGATCGCAAAGCAGGAACTGGTGCTGTTTGGTTTCGTTGCAGCCATTCTGCTCTACCTGTCCGCCGTCGGCATCTACTACTTCGAGAACGCGGCCCAGCCGGATTTGTTCAAATCCGTTTTCCATAGCATGTGGTGGGCGATCACCACCCTGACGACCGTGGGGTATGGCGACGCCTACCCGATTACCGTGGGCGGAAAAATATTCACCTGCCTGGTCTTGATGATCGGGCTGGGGATTGTCGCGGTGCCTACCGGCGTGCTGGCCTCGGCGCTCACGCAAGCCCGCGACGAAGAGGCTAAATAAAGCTGATGGATATACACGCGTCTTCAGCGTCATGCGCGCTGTAATTTATTTACGCGACCGGAGATGGATCTTTCACTGATTTTAAGCATAATCGAGCCATGGATAAGATAGATTCCTCCATTTCCGTTATTTCGGACTGCACCTACCCCACTCCGCTGAAATTTGCGGGGAGAGACTCTACGGCGGCGATTCGCTACCGCCGGGATTCCGACCGGATACATATTTTTCCGTGTTCGCGCGGTGGAGAGGAGCATGCAACCGCGCCAACGTTTGAACGGGCGGGCCCGCGTGAGTTCATCACGGGTGACCCGTCCCGGATGACGGCGGCCATTTTGACCTGCGGCGGCCTATGCCCCGGACTGAACGATGTCATCCGCGGATTGGTGATGAGCTTAAGCCATCACTACGGGGTGAAAAAAATTCTCGGCGTCCGTTACGGCTATGCCGGCCTCGTACCGAATGGACATTCTCCGCTGGAGCTCACGCCCGAAAACGTCGATGACATCCATCGCGATGGCGGCACCATTCTGGGAACCAGCCGAGGCAGGCAGGATGTTCCGGCATCGGTGCAAACCCTGCTCGACTGGAAGGTGAACCTGCTGTTCATCATTGGCGGCGACGGTACGCAGCGGGGGGCGCTCGAACTGGCCGAGGAATTCAAGCGGCTGGATGCTCCGGTTGCGGTGATCGGCATTCCAAAGACCATCGACAACGACATCATGTGGGTTGATCAATCGTTTGGCTTTGATACCGCCGTACAGATTGCCGCCCGGGTGGTGAACGATGCCCATGTAGAAGCAAAATCGGCGGAGCGCTGCATTGGCGTGGTAAAGGTGATGGGGCGCGACAGCGGTTTTATCGCCTCGAACGCGGCGCTGGCTTCGCTGGAGGCCAATGTGGTTCTGATTCCCGAAGTTCCGTTTTCGCTGCATGAGACCGACGGATTGCTCGATTTCCTGGAACAGCGAATCCGCGAGAATGACCATGCCGTGATCGTAGTGGCCGAAGGGGCGGGACAGGAGCACTTCGGGAAGAATTCCGACGCCGCGATAACGGATGCCAGCGGCAACAAGCAGCATCAGGATATTGGCGATCTGCTTTGCGAAAAGATCCAGCAGCATTTCGAGCTGAAGCAACACCCCGTGAACATCAAGTATCTGGATCCTAGCTATTCGGTGCGCTCGGCATCGGCAAGCAGCACCGATCGGATTTATTGCACCCGTCTGGCGCACTCCGCCGTCCATGCGGCGATGGCCGGCAAAACCGGCATGATGGTGAGCCGATGGAGCGGCTGCTTCGCGCACATCCCGCTCGGCATGGTGACCCGGGGGCGGCGGAAGATCGATCCGACCGGAAGCCTGTGGCGCACCGTATTGGAGGCCACCGGTCAACCCTGCCTTTCCAACGGTGCGCATCCCGCACAGCAACCTCATTCATGACAGGAAACGATGATTATGGATTATCAAGAAATATGGACACCGCATGCCGTGGAGCGGGAGCAGGCACTCGAGCTGGGCCTGGGTCCGCTGCGCGTGTGGATCCACCGCGGTCAGCAGGAATGGCATATTGCACACGAAACGGAGCCGGGGTGTGAAGAGCGTTGCTTTGTTTCGGTCTCCAACGCACCATTCTCTGCGGAGCGCGACTGGACTCGCTGGATTCTGGATGATCAGGTCCAGCGCATCCAGCTCAAGCCGCAGTTGCCGGACCGCCCGCTCATTGTCCGACCCGAAATGCCGATGTGCCTGATGCCTAAACAGTCGGTGCAGTTCTTCATCGGCATACCGGTCTGGCTGTCGATTACCTTCGGCACCAAGCACGGACAGGCGATCGAGATCCCCTCTATGACGCTGTCCAACTCCTGGTTTGGCCCTTTCACGGAAGGAGAGCTGTGCTACTCCATGAAAACCACGGCCAAGCTGCACCAGCAGGATCTGCTCCCGTGCGCGCACCGCGTGGTCTTTCCGCTGGAAGTCCGCAATGCCTCCCAGGAAAAACTGAACTTCGAACGCTTTTGCCTGCGACCGCAATACCTTAATATTTTTCAGGGCAAGACCCGCCTTTGGACCAGCAAAGGCCGCGTCAGTTACCGCGGGGAAGACAATTGGAGCCGCATCGTCTATGCCGCGAACGCACCGGAGTTCGACGAAGCCGGGCACATGCTTGGAAAGGCGCGCGAAGTCATGCAGCACGGGTCGCTTTTGAAAACATTCGACACTCTCAAGCAACGGGTTGAAATATAATCATGGAAACATTCTACAATTGGTTTTCGCTGCACTCGAGAACGATCATCCTTTGCGCACTGCTGCTCGGAGTCGGCCTGCCCCTGCTGAAGCTTACCGGATATCTGATCCGCAAGGGCTTGAGGAAAAAGGTCAGCGAGCAGTCCATCATGCTGCTCAGCAAAGGGGTGGTTTACCTTGGATCGACCGTCATCATCCTGATGACACTGCAACAGACGGGCGTCAAACTAGGCACCTTGCTGGGTGCTGCAGGCATCGCCGGCGTGGCGATTGGATTCGCATCGCAGACCAGCCTGTCCAACCTGATTAGTGGTCTGTTCCTGATCTGGGAACGCCCTTTTGAAGTCGGCGATGTACTCCATTCCGGCAGCGACCATGGGATCGTCTATTCGATCGATCTGCTCTCGATCCATCTGCGCACCTTCAACAACCAGTTGATCCGGATACCCAACGAAACGCTGATCAAATCCTCGTTCACCAACGTGACCCGCTTTCCGATCCGGCGCATGGATATTGAAATCGGAGTGGCTTACAAGGAGGATATCCAGAAGGTGATCGATATCCTGAAGGATGTGGCCGATCGGAATCCCTATTGCCTGGACGAGCCTGCGCCGGTCATTGTTTTCAAAGGGTTCGGGGATTCCGCACTGGAGTTCCTGTTCGGGCCGTGGTTTGCAAAAACCGACTACATCGCGCTGCGCAACAGCCTGCTCATGGAGGTGAAAAGCCGCTTTGATGAAGAAGGTATCGAAATCCCCTTCCCGCACCGAACACTCTATGCGGGTGAAGCAACCAGGCCGTTCCCCGTGCATGTTGTTCCGACACCGGAACCCCCGAAGGAAGGCACTCCGTGAACCATTTCGATGTCTGCATCGAAACCGGATCTTCAGTGAAAAATCTACGCTTCTTCCAGCCACCGGAACCCCGGTCCATGCAATCCTGTCCAGCGGAGCAGTGCAGATCTGCATCGTGCTTCAACCGGCATAATCCCGTGCTCGAAGAATGCTACACAACAATCTGATTGAGGATGTCGCTGGTCGTCACGAGTCCGGTGACCTCGCCCTTTTCGTCTGTAACAAGCCCCATCGACTGCCGTGCAATGCGAAGCCTTGGCATGACATCTTCCGCCGGAACATCATGGGGTATCATCACCGCCGGACGAATAAAGGGCGTGATGGTACCGCTGCCGGTGCTGTTTCTTGTCAACACATCAAACAAGTCTACGATGCCTGCGAATTCCGGCGTGCCGGGCTGCTGGACGGGGTATCTTGAAAAGCTGTTAGACCGGGCCACGTCGACAAACGCATCGATACTGCAACCGGACTCTACTACCACCGCCTGGCTGAGCGGTTTTTGTATATCGCCTGCGGTCTTGTCCGCCAGCTCAACGGTTTGATGGATCATCGCGCGCTCTTCCGCTGTCAACACCCCGTTTTGCTCAGCTTCCACCGTCAGGATTTTGAGTTCATCGCGGTTTGCCAGACTGCACAAATCCCGCTGACCGCTCTCATGCTCTTTCACGAACAGCCCGGCGATCCAGGTGACCGCCGCGCCGACTGGACTGAATACGACCCATGAATAATAGAGTGCTTCGGCAAAGCGTGCGGAACGGTAGTATGGAAAGGCCCGGAACCAGGCCTTGGGGACATACTCCCCGAACACCAGCAGGCATACGGAGACAAGCAGCCCGGATAGTACCTGGCCGCCCGGCCCGATCAGGTAGGTCGACAAACGTGCAGACACAACGGATGCAATCACGATGCACAGATTTGTGCCGACCAGCGTTGTGCCCAGCAGCCGACCGGGATCTTCGAGAAAGAAGGCCAGCCGTTTCGCAGCCCGGTCCCCCTGCTGCAGGCGATGGCGCAAGCGCAGGCGGCGGATCGAAATCACTCCGGTTTCCATACCCGAATAGAAGGCCGCACCGCCAATGCAGACCACAACAACCACAAGGTGGAGGATTACGGGCATCATGGCGCATCCGCTCCATGCCTGCGCTCGAAGACCACGCTATGAATGCGTCGGTCTTTTACAGCGTGGACAAATATCTTGCCTTCGCCTGTTTCAAGCACATCTCCCCGCCGTGGAATGCGGTCGAGCTGATCTGCAATCCAGCCTCCCACACGGTTGTAGTTCCCGGATCCAATCTTGATTCCCAAGCCGGCATTGATCTCCTGCACACTGGTGTTTCCGCCGATCAGCCACCGGTGCTGGCCGAGCGGCTTTATGCCCGTGAGCGAGCCAAGGATATCCTGCTCCGTATCGGCCACGATCTCTTCAGCCACATCGCCCTGGGTTACGATCCCGGCCGTGCCCCCGAACTCGTCGGTCACGCACACCACCCGCACCCGCTCCTTTCGGAAAAGCACCAGCAGCTTGTCAAGCGGCATGGTTTCGGGCACATAGGGCGCCGTAATGATGCAGTCATCCAAATCGGCATCGCGATCTAAAAGTAATTGGCGAACATCAAGAAAGCCCTCGATGTGATCGATGCTCTCTTTGTAGACCGGCAGAAACTTAAAGCGCGCCTTGCGGGTGATATCGCGGATGTCCTCCGGAGGAACGCGCCGTGCAATGCCCACCAGATCGATTCTGGGCGTCATGACGTCTGCTGCGGACAGGCTCTCCAGGCGTATGATGCCTTCCACAATGCCGCGCTCTTCCGGCTTGAGCAACCCGCCGGCTTCGCCTTCCTGGAGCGCAATGCGGTATTCGTCCTCCGTAAGCGCCGACGGCCCGGAACCGGTGGAAAGGCGGCGATCGATCCAATTGAATATACCGCTCAGCGGCTTCATGAGAAAGGTCGTCAATTGAATGGGCACGGCAATCAAAACGGAAATGCGCTCCGGTGTGTGCAAAGCGATCCGTTTCGGGGAAACCTCGCCGAAAATGAGCAGAAGAATTGTCATGACCGGTACGGCAACAAGTACGCCATAGGCCGGTATTGCATGCTCAATCAGTGAATGGCCCAGGCTAGAGGCCGCAACATTGACCAGCGTGTTTCCGATCAGAATGGCCGAAAGCAGCTGGGACGGAGTGGACAGAAGCTTTTCAATCCTGCGACCCGCATCCGGATGCTTTTCGACGATGCGCCGCACCTGCAAGGGATCCAGTGAAAAAAGCGCGGATTCGGAGCCGGAAAAAAATGCGGACAAACAAAGGAGGAGCAATAACCCTGCAACAGCAAATAGAATGGTCATTTGCATCGTCCCGCAACAAAATGTAATCCAACCATCTTCATGGCACATCCTGCATACCACTAGAACATAGCAAGAGGTACTTCGCCATCCAATTTAGACACAGAACTAGCCGATCAACGGTGGTTCTTCGCTTTCGGTGGTGTCTGTTTCGGGGTCGAACGCATCCTGGAAGTTTTCAACCGATTCCGCGGCTTTCGAGGTTTGAGAAAATTTTGCGATGTGAAAAATGGCTTCGCCTTCATGGACCAACGGCAGCCGGGTTCGGCCAATCACAATGCCGGCAACGGCGCTCTTGATCACTTCTTCATGGTCTCCGGAAGGATCGCTGATATAGGCCAGATCGTCCCCGACAGACACCTTTGCCCCCAGTGCCACAAGCGAACGGGCAACACCGCTTTGCGGGGCGCGAACCCATTGGCTGCTTTTTGCGATGAGCGGATGGTGCTCCTTGCGGTGGACACGCTTGCGCGTCATCCCCAGATGGGAGAGAATATTAAGAACACCGGCCGCGCCGGCGCGGATGGATACTTCATCGAAGCGGAGTGCTTCTCCGGCCTCATACACCAGCGCCTGAATCCCTTTACGGTGCGCGGCATCGCGGAACGTACCGTCGCGCAGGTTGGCATCCAGCACAACCGGCGCGTTGAACGCCTTGGCAAGCTCTTCCAGCTCCTGATTCCCATTGAGCGTGGTGCGGATTTGCGGAAGGTTCTCGCGGTTGATTGCGCCGGTGTGCAAATCAACCACGTGGGTGCAATGGGGCAATACCTCGGACATGATAACATGGGCCAGCCGGCTTGCCATGGAACCTTTCGGCGAACCGGGAAAAGAACGGTTCAGGTCGCGACGGTCGGGCAGGTAGCGGGATTGCCCCACGAAGCCAAAAACATTTACGACCGGAATCAATAAGAGAGTGCCTTTGATCCGTTCAAGCGATTTATGGCCGAGCAGTCGGCGGATTATTTCCACGCCGTTGATTTCGTCGCCATGCACTGCCGAAGTCACCAGCAGGCGGGCTCCCGGATTGCGTCCATGCACGACATGGATCGGCATGGTGGTCGGAGCATAGGTATAGAATTCAGGCAGCGGCAGCTGAATCAGCTTCCGGGTGCCCGGTTGGATCTCAATCCCGCCAATATTAAGAGGCGGCTGCATGGCCTATCCCTGCCCTTTAGTATTGGTTTTGCCGGCTTTGGCATTTTTCTCGATGTATTCAATAACCTGTCCGGCAATGTCCTTTTCGGTGGCCTTCTCGATGCCCTCAAGTCCCGGACTTGAGTTGACCTCCATGACGACCGGCCCATGGTTGGAGCGCAGCAGATCGACTCCTGCCACGTTCAACCCCATGATGTTCGCAGCACGAACGGCCGTGGAGCGCTCTTCGGGGGTGATCCGGATCAGCGACGAAGTTCCACCGCGATGCAGGTTGGAGCGGAATTCCCCGGGCGCGGCCTTGCGCTGCATGGTGGCCACCACCTTGTTGCCGATCACGAAACAACGGATATCAGCCCCTTGGGATTCCTTGATGTATTCCTGCACCAGAATGTTCGCTTTCACGCCCATGAAT
>JABDQT010000187.1 GCA_013042165.1 Kiritimatiellales bacterium
GCCGCATCCAGCGCGGCCTTGCTGGCGGTCAGATGAGGGATGCGCAGAGCCAGTTCTTTCTCAAGATCGCTGGCATCATCCGATTTAAGCAGCTCCCATTCGCGCCGGGCGACCTCCTGCCGGCCAAGCTCGAGCTTATAGTCGAAGCGGGCTTTTTCCAGTCTGGATTCGGCATCGGCAAGCGCCAGCTGATAGTCAACGGGGTCGATTTTAAGGATTTCAGCATCCCGGGCCAGGTAGCCGCCGTCGATGAAACCGTCATTCATGGAAATGATCTCGCCGGCAACACGCGCCTGCAGGATCACCTCTTCGGCCGGCGTCACCGTGCCGTTCAGATGCAGCACAATGGTCTGGTCAGCCTGCTTGAGCGGGACAACATCGACCAGCACCGCCATCTTTGGCGGCTGTTTTCTTTCCGCCTTTGGCGCGGTCACGACAATGACGATGTTACCGATAACGGCACCGACTACCAGAATGATGCAGACGATTGCGATGACTGATTTACGCATGGGGATTCTCCATTAATTCGCTGAAAGTTCGTTGGGCCAGCTTCCGCCGAGCGCGCGGTACAGATTGATCCGATACTGGAGCAGGTTGTATTGCGCTTCGACCCGGTCACGTTCGAGATTCTGCAGACCGATAAGCTCGACGAGCACGGGCAGGTATTCGATCAGTCCGTTGCGGTAACGGTTGACCGCTTCGTCATAGGAGCTGCGGCTGAGTTCAAGATTGCGGTCAAGTGCCGTAATATAGTCACGCTGCTTCTGCTCAGAGACCAGCGCATCCTCCACTTCCTTGATGGCGTTGATCACGACTTCACGATAAGCCGCCAGCCGCTCATCGACGACGGCGCGGGTGCGTTCGACCTCGGCCTTGCGGCGTCCGCCTTCGAAGATCGGACCGGTTACACTGCCGGCAAGGTTGGCAAACCAGTCATCGAGCAGATCGGAAAAGCGGTTGTTCTGATACTCGGCTCCGGCGGTCAGCCGGATAGCCGGCAGGCGATCGGCGCGGGATGCGCTGACGGCCCAGTCGGCGGCACGGAGCTGGAGGCCGGCGCGGCGGACGTCGGGACGATTGGCCAGCACCTCGGCCGGAATTCCAATGGTCGGGAGAGATCCCGGTATGGGAAGCTGATCGCCGGTAATTTCCGGATTTTGAAAGTCGGCGCGGCCGAGCAGGGCGGTAAGCTCGTTACGCAGCAGCTGCTCGCGCAGCTCGGCCAGCGGGATGCGTGATTCCGTAGCGGCAACGGTCTGGCGTTGCTGGTAGACATCGAGCGCGGAGGCGAACGACCTTCGAAAACGCAGTTCGATCAGTTCAAGCGAGGTTTTGTTCGACTCGAGCTGGCTGCGGATCAATTCGGTTTGCAGCTTTTGCGAGATGATCCCCGTCCAGCGCAGGGCGGTTTGCGCGGCGAGGCTGACGGCGGCCGAATTAAGCTGTTCGCGCGAGGCCGCACGGTCCAGTGCCGCAGCCTCGGTCTGCGATTGAACCCGGCCCCACAGGTCGAGCTCGTATGAAGCACTGAAACCCAGATCGTAGTTTTTCAGCGTGGATTTGGTCTGCATGTTTCTTCTGCCCGATGTCGAGGTTTCGTAGCCGAGCGAGGGGATGCGGGCGGCCCCGGCCTTGGCGGCAATGGCTTCAGCCTGGGCCAGTCGCGCCCAGGCCTGCTGGATGGTCGGGCTGTTGGTAAGCGCCTCATCAATCAGCGTGTTCAGTTCCGCAGATCCGAAGCTTTCCCACCAGCGGTTCTGCATATCGGGAGCGTCTTCGGAATAGAGCGAAAAGCGTTCCGGTATATTGTTCAGCTCCGCTCGTTCGTCCGGCGCATAGAGTGCGCAGGAGCAGAGCAGCAAGGTGAAGATCGGACTGATTAGAAGGAGCGGTCTCATGGGTGCTTAATCCTTTGTATTTCCTTGAGACCACCCATTGAGAACTCGGCAATGTGGCGGGCGGTTTGTTCAATCTCGTTCTCTGTCATCGTGGTTTTTCCAATCACATGCTTCCGAAGCGGTCGGCTGAAGTTGAAGAATGCGCATTGGCCAATGATGCTGTGCATGCATAAGCGAATCCGCTCTTCCGAAATGTGCTGTTCGAGTGCCAAATGCACCACCTTGCCAAGAAATCGGGTTTGCGGCATCAGCGCCTCTTCCGCTATGTGGTCGAGCGCCAGGGTGGGGTTCGACATTTCCTGATGCAGCAGTTTTGCAAACAAGCCGCTTTCGGTTTCGCTGAAGATCCGGTGCAGGATGGCATTGGCATAACTGAAGATATAATCCTCGAGGATCGGATTTTCCGGCAGGCACCCGTCGATGGGATAGGCGGTGGAGGCCAGATCAAAGGCGCGGTGCCAGACCGCATCATAGAGCTTTTCCTTGTCGCCAAAGTGATAGTTTACCGCCGCAATATTGGCCTCGGCCTTCTCGCTGATCTCCGCAATGGTCGCATCGCGAAAGCCTTTTTCGGCAAAAACCTCGCCGGCCGCATGGATCAGCCGCTCTTTGGTTGTCAATTTTCCGGACATAATTAAAACGCGCGTTTGAAATGAGTGTTTAGCAGGCTAGGCAAAATGAAATGAGCTGTCAACGGAATCAAGAATATATTTAAAATGACGGTTTGAATTCAGTTCAAAAATAAAAGCCCCTCCAGTTTGGAGAGGCTTTTTTTTGAGACAACGTCGATTTACGCCGACTTTACAGCGGATTCTTTATCAGCCTTCTTGGCTCCGCCGCATGCTGTTTGCTTTTCTCCACCCTTGCAAGCAGAGCACTCGGTTTTTTCTTTGTCCGCTTTCTTATCGGTTTTCTTTGCTTCACAGCCGCAACCGCCGCAAGCAAACGCGGAACTTCCGGCCATCATCAACGTAATTGCTGCAATACTAAGTACTTTCTTCATGGTGTGTCTCCTTATGGGTTACGAGTTTCTATAAGTATTGATGCCAACGTTCGTAGTGTGACGCCAATCCTTTCATTTTTTCCGGTGACTCTTTATTCCTCGATCGTCAGCGAAGTGGCCTGCAGTATTTTTTCACCGTTTTCTTCCACGATTCTTCCATCAACCACAACATCCGTCGGACCTTTGCAGAAGCATTTGTTGTATTGCCTGAGGCCGGGATCCCGGGCCAGGCGTATAATTGTTATTGTGCCATGCTCATTTCTGTAGCGAATGGCTTTACCGCAGCGCTTCTCCTTCTGCAAGGTGCAGCGCATGCAGACGCATTCACCATGCAGATGAACCGGCCCGGCTTCCGCCGTTGCGACAATGCCGCCATCAATTCCTGATGGATTAAAAAGCACGTTCAGCGAGAGCAGGATCACAACAGCCGCTGCGATGGCAAACAGGGGCCGGAACAGGAACGGGGACTTTTGCTTCTTCAGCTTTTCAGTCACGGACAGTTCAAACTCCGGGGCATCCGCCTGGGCGCGTACCCGGGTGTGCAAGGCTGCCATGAATGCGTCTGCTGACCGCTCGGGTGCATGTGCCTGCGACCACGCTTCCCAAATTAACAGTTCCTGCCGGAAATCATCCGCCAGCTCGGAATCATCTCTCAGCATTCCGGCCAGTTCATTCAGTTCCGCTTCATCTGGATCTCCATCAAGGTAGAGGGAGAGCAGCTCTTCATAACGGGTCATATTTCCACCCTCTTCAGTTGGGTTTCCATGCATTTGCGGACAGTCATGCGAATGCGTTGCAGCTGTTTACGGATCGCGGCCGCGGTGGAGGCCTGTTCAGAGGCCAGTTCCTTGGCCCGCCGCCCTTCTTCATAGCGGGAGCGAAGCAGCTCGCGCTGCTGCTGTTTCAGTTTTTCAACGCAGCCTTTCATTGTTTCAACGACACGATCGTGGTTGGGCTCCGGCTCGTGTTTGTCAACACCCAGGCTCAGGAGGATGTCGGAAATACCCGCATGCATGATCCTGTAGCGCCGGGCCGCTTTGGTGCGCTCTCCCATTACCTGCCGACGTGCAATGCCGCGAAGCCATTTCCCGAAGTCGGCTTCGGTATCGAACTGCGCCTGTTTGCGATAGGCAACCAGAAAGACCTCCTGTGCCAGATCATCCACCCATGCCTCATCGGCCCCCAGCGCCCGGATGAATGCCCTCAATCCGGCCTGATGTTCTCGCACCAGGGCATCAAAATCCAGGTTATGTATCTTGCTCATAACCTACATTGGCGCGAAGAAAGAGTCTGTGACAGGTGAAAAGCACGAAAGCTGATCTCAATTATTCCTCTTTCATATTTCATCCCGTAATAATTGGGCGTAGATTGCGCGGCCTATGCAAATGACCGAGAAAAAAATCGCCCCGTTTGGTGGCTGGCGCGAGCTGATGCAGATCGCCTGGCCGCTGATCATCAGCTCGGGAACATTTGCCCTGCTGAACTTTTGCGACCGGCTTTTTCTCTCCCGGTACAGCGAGGCGGCCTTTCGCGCATCCCTGCCGGCGGGCATTCTCTTTTTCACGCTCGTTTGCGGATTCATGGCACTGGCGGGATTCACCAACACCTTTGTGGCGCAGTATTGGGGCGCAGGCGACAAGGAAGGCTGCGCGAGAGCCACGGCGCAGGGCATCTTTTTTGCCCTGCTTGCCTTTCCGCTCATCATGGCGCTGACGCCGCTGGGGCTCTGGCTGCTGCGCATCAGCGGGCATGGAGCCGAAGTGCTCGCGCTCGAAGAAAAATACCTGAGCATCCTGATGTGGTGCGGCGGCGGCATGGCCTTGAGCTCAGCCCTCAGCAGCTTTTTCTCCGGGCGTGGAAAAACCCTGACCATCATGACCTGCAACGTAGTCTCCAACGGGATCAACATCCTGCTCAACTATCTGTTTATTTTCGGCAAATGGGGGTTTCCGGAGATGGGCATCGCAGGGGCCGGCTGGGCGTCAGTCATCGGGGCCTGGGCGAGCCCCTTGATTTTCGGACTGCTCTATTTTTCGAAAGCGGTCAATGCGGAGTTTGGAACCCGGCGCAACCTGCGGTTTAATCGCTGGCTGTTTGTGCGCATGATTCGCTTCGGGCTTCCCTCGGGCATTCATTGGTTTCTCGATGTGGCGGCCTTCACGCTGTTCGTCATGCTCGTGGGCCGCATGGGTGCCATAGCGCATGTGGCCAGCAACATTGCCTTGAGCGTTAATCTGATTGCCTTCATGCCGATGATCGGCATGGGGATGGCGGCTTCGATACTGGTGGGGCAGTATCTCGGAAGCGATCGGCCGGAATATGCCGAGCGCATGGGCTGGCTGGCGATGAAGATCGGCATCGGCTACACCACGGTCATCGGCCTCACGTTCCTCCTCTTTCCGGAGGGGTACACCCGGATCTTTGCCGGGGATGTGGGCGCAGCGCCGGCGGAACTGTTTTCAACCGTCCGCATCCTGCTCGTGATGCTGGCCGTATGGGGGGCCATGGATGCCACGGCCATTGTTCTATCCGGCGGACTCAAAGGCGCCGGCGACACGCATTTCGTGATGTATTTCCAGTCGGCCGTGGCCTGGGGTTTTCTGGTGCTCGGCCAGCTGCTGATCGTGTTCGTGTTAAAGCTGAGCATCTTTGCGAGCTGGGCCTGGACGCTCTGCTACATCATCCTTCTCGGGGTCGGTTTTGCGCTGCGTTTCCGATCCGGGCGCTGGAAAACCATCGACCTGCTGGACCGCCGGCCGGCCGTGCTGGTGGAGTCCATTCCGGTTGAGCACTAAAAAAAGCGCCCCGCACGGCGGGACGCTCTCTGTTCTGAGGAAAGGGCTTTTAAAGCCCGGGAACGGAAAGGCCCACGCCGAATTCCTTGAGCTTGCCGGCATACAGATTGAACTGCTCCATCAGGCTATCGTATTGCCCTTTGTATGCCTCCAGCTGTTCCTTGACCACCTTGCCCTTCGCGCTGTAGCGCTTATACCAGGCCATCTCCTTATACTGGGTGGTCAGGTCGCTGATCTGCGCTTTCTTCTCGGCGAGCAGGATCCTGTACTGTTCCGCATAGGCCATCAGGCTTTCCGGTGTCATGGTGCCGATCATTTCCTTCAGTGCCTCGGGCGACAGATTCAGATTGGCCATGATGTCTTCGGCCTTGACGGTAATGGCCTCGACGGCCGCTTCGGCCTTGGCGGTGGCATCCGCAACCACGGCTTCAGCCTGCTGGGTGGCTTTTTCAACTTCCGTGGCAGCCTGCGCTTTGGCGGTCTCGGCCTTTTCCGAGAGCCCCGAAAGATCGGTATTGAGGCCGCCGTCTTCATTCTTGATAAAACCGGTGGAAAGTACCGTGGCCACCGCACATGCAATCAAACCAATGTGTTTCATGATATACTCCTTTTCGTTGCTCTTTATGAATCAGATGCAGAAAGAATTATGGAAGCGGATCCATCTGTACAGCTTTGAAACGCCTGATATTCGGCTCGAAGCAAATGCCGCTACCGGGCCCTGGCCACGGGTACGCGTTTGAGCTTCCCGGTTTTGGGCAATGGTCCGACGATCGGGGACGCATAGTCGATAAACGCCTGCGTGACATGGTTGCCCGCGGCATTGATAAATCGGTTGGGCATGTGCTGCGTCTCCTTCGCAACGCTTTTGAGCGTCACGCGTTTGAATTCGACCACATACTTTTTTCCCGGCTTGCGCTTGATGGCAATCGAGCCGTCAATGTTGCCGCTGATGGCCTCCTTGACCGCAGTGGCCCCGACGCTGAACGCTTCTTTGGCATCGGTTTCGGAAACGCATCCAACGAAGGAGCGTTGCAGGTAGCCGAAGGTATCGGCCCGCACGCGGGTGATGTTGGTTTTGTTTTTTATTTCGCCGGCCAGGATGTCGCCGAGCGCGCCGGTTCCGCTCAGCTGTACGTTGCCGTGC
>JABDQT010000194.1 GCA_013042165.1 Kiritimatiellales bacterium
GAGCAATAGTGAACCCATCCCGCTGTGCGTGGATCTTGACGGCACGCTCGTCAAGCTCGACACCCTGCATCAGGCCCTGTTCCTGCTGCTGCGGCGCGATACCGCCAGCATCCTGCGGATTCCGGGCTGGATGCTCAAAGGCAAGGCGCACCTGAAGGATCAGGTTATGCGGCGGGTTACGCTCGATGCATCCGTCCTCCCCTACCACCAACAGTTTCTCGAATGGCTCCGTAGCGAACATACGGCCGGGCGCAAGCTGATTCTGGCCACGGCCTCGAACTACCGCACCGCCAACGCCGTCGCCGAACACCTCGGAATCTTTGACGAAATCCTGGCCAGTAACGAGGACACCAACCTGCGGCACGGCCACAAACTCGAGGCCATCCGCGAGCGCTTCCCCGCTTTTGCCTATGCCGGCAACGAAGCCTCCGACTTCCCCATCTGGGAGGCCGCCGACGAGGTAATCCTCGTTAACCCGACCCGTGCCGCGCGCACAAAGTTTGCGGCGCGAGCCGGGCATGTGTTCATCGAGCAGCGCCCGGTGGCGCGGATGTTCCTCAAGGCCATGCGCTGCCAGCAGTGGCTCAAGAACCTGCTGATTTTTTCGCCCATGTTTCTGGCGCACCGCTTTACCGAATCCGCCAGCCTTGTGCGGGCCACCATCGCCTTCTTCGCCTTTAGCCTTGCGGCCTCGTCGATTTATGTGCTCAACGACCTTTTCGACCTGAGCGCCGACCAGCACCACCCGCGCAAATGCAGGCGCCCCTTTGCCTCGGGCGATCTGCCGATCGCGGTGGGCTCGCTGCTCACGCCGCTGCTGGTGATCCTCAGCTTCATCCTCTGCATGTTTCTGCCGTTGTCGTTTTTCTTTACGCTGCTGGCCTACTATGCACTGACCACGCTCTACTCCTGGCGGATCAAGCAGACGGCGATTGCCGATGTGCTCATGCTGGCCGTGCTCTATTCAATGCGCATCCTCGCCGGTGCGGTCGCCACGGGCACCGCCGCATCGGTTTGGTTCATCGAGTTTGCGATCTTCCTGTTCCTCAGTCTCGCGCTGGTGAAACGGATGTCCGAGCTGCGCGAAATGGAAAATGGATTCGGACAGGACAACACCCACCGGGAACGCGGATATACCATCGAGGACCTTCCGCTGCTGCTGGCCTTCGGCACCGCCAGCGGATATATCGCCGTGTTCGTTTTTACCATGTACCTCGGCAGCGATAAGGTGACGCGGCTCTACAGCCGTCCCGACCTGCTCTGGGTCTTCTGCCCGCTCCTGCTCTATTGGATCACCCGGATGTGGCACCTCGCCTGGCGCGGCAGGATGCAGGATGACCCGCTCGCGTTCGCCGCCCGTGATCCGCAAACCTACCTGGTCGGCGCGCTGGGCATCGCCGCCATCCTTTTCGCCATCTAGCAATCGAAAGTTGAACTATGAACAATGAAAAACGCTCCCGCACATGCGAGGATAATTCTGCAACGCTTTTGAAGCTGAGGCATCGCCGCCTGAGTTCCGTTTTCATAGTTCATACTTCATAGTTCATCTCTCATAGTTTATCCCTCATCATTTAACCAAAGGAGTGCCATGACCCAGCCCGCTGTCGACTTGACCATTGTCGGATCCATCGGAATCGACACCATTGAAACCCCCGCGGAAAAACGCGAAGAGATTCTCGGCGGCTCCGTCAGCTATGCCTGTGCCGCGGCGTCCTTCTTCACCCACACCGGCATGGTCGGCGTGGTGGGTACCGACTTCCCGCAGGCCTTCCTCGACACCTGGAAGGATATGAACATCGACCTCGAAGGCCTCCAGACCGTGGAGGGCAAAACCTTCCGCTGGTCCGGCGTCTACGAGGAAAATATGGACAACCGCACCACACTTTCCACCGAACTCAATGTCTTCGAAACCTTTTCGCCCGAGCTGCCGGAAGCTTATCGCGACGCGCCCTACCTCTTTCTCGGCAACATCCATCCCGCGCTTCAGCTACACGTCCTCGAGCAGGTGCGCAACCCGAAGTTTATCCTGATCGATACCATGGATCTGTGGATCAATATCGACAAAGAGGACCTGACCAAAGTCATCGGCAAATGCACCATGCTCACCCTCAATGAATCCGAAGCGGAACTCTTCACCGGCGAACGCACCCTCAACAAGGCCGCCAAAAAACTGCTCGAGCTGGGCCCCGAATACGTGCTGATCAAGAAGGGCGGCAACGGCTCGATGCTCTTCAACCACGAGGAAGTGTTCCTGCTGCATGCCTACCCGCTCGACCATTTCAAGGATCCCACCGGAGCCGGAGACACCTTTGCCGGCGGCCTGATGGGTGCACTGGCCGCCTCCGGAAAGACCGACCGCGAAGCCATCCGGCAGGCCATGGTGTACGGCAGTATCGCCGCCTCTTTCGGTGTCGAGGAATTCAGCCTCGACCGCCTCGCCAAGCTGGATCGCGATGAAATTGAAATTCGCGTTGCAGAATTCAAGGAGATGTGCAGAATTTAGCTCTTATGAATGCTTTGGGATATCAACTTGAGTTTGAAAACTGCGGAAGCTATCTGTATGCCCGCCTCTCGGGCAAGGACAGCTTCGCGGCCAGTCTGAGCTATTGGAACAAGATTGCCGACCAGATCAAACAAACCAAGCATGATAGACTGCTCGTGCATGAAAACCTCATAGGCGAACTGACTGAAGCGGAAATGTATGACCTCGTGGTGGATCTGCAGGATTCCGGGCTGATCGATGTCCGCATCGCCTTCTTCGATGAAAATCCGGCCGATGAAAGCCTCAACAATCTGGGTCAGCTGGTGGCCAACCACCGGGGCGGAGATATCTGTATCTTCAAGAGCCTTTCGACCGCGCGCAGGTGGATCGAACAGGTTCACGAATAAGCCAGAACCGGCTCCCGCCCAAAAATACTAAAATAATAGGACTGACACCTTTTTCCTTTTTTGTGTGAGTCACCTTAAACTACAGCAACGACAGCGCATCGACATCCACCGTGCAGGAGACGCTCTTCGGTGTTTTAAACGCGGCCTGCACATGGCGGATCGGTTTGGTCATCCGGACGGTGTGCGCACAGCGCAGCACGATGTGGTAGCGGTAGTGTCCCTTCGCGCGGGCCAGCGGCGCCGGTTGTGGCGGTGCATGGTTGACCGATTCCGGCAACAGCTTTTCCAGGTGCCGGTAAAATCCTTCGGCTGCATGCTGCACGGCGGACTCGGACTCTCCCTTAAAGGTCAGCAGCACCAGATGTGAGCAAGGCGGATAAGCCAGCTCGCGCCGGAACTCCAGATCCTGCTCGCAGAATCCCGTGTAGTCGAGATTGCGTGCGGCCTGCACGGCCGGATGGTGCGGGGTGTAGGTCTGTACAATCACCTCGCCTGCCTTTTCACCGCGCCCCGCCCGCCCGGCCACCTGCGTGAGCAGCTGGAACGTCCGTTCGCCCGCCCGGAAATCGGGCATGTGCAGCGACATGTCGGCATAGAGTACGCCGACGAGTGTGACGTTCGGGAAATCCAGTCCCTTGGCGATCATCTGCGTGCCGAGCAGGATGTCGATCTTGCCGGTGCGAAACTTGTCGAGCACGGTGCGATAGGAATCCTTCTTGCGCATGGTGTCGGAATCCATGCGCGCCACGCGCGCATTCGGGCATAGCTTTTCGAGCACCTCCTCGATCTTCTCCGTGCCCATGCCGGCATACTTGAAGTCGGGGTCGCGGCACTCCGGGCAGCGCTCCGGCACAGCGGCCTCCGCGCCGCAGATATGGCAGAGCAGCTTGTGGGCGCGCTTGTGGTAGGTCATGGATACGCTGCACTCGGAACACTCCGCCACATAGCCGCATTTTCCGCACTGGAGCGACGATGAAAACCCGCGCCGGTTCAAAAAGAGAATCACCTGTTCGTTGCAGTTGAGCCGGTCGTAGATCCCCTGCACGAGCTCGGCGGAGAAAATGTGGGCGCGGCCTTCCTTTTCGGCCTCGATGCGCATGTCGATAATCCGCATCAACGGCATGGAGCGGTCATCGACGCGCTGGTGCATCTCAGTAAGCTGATAGCGTCCTTCGCGCACATTGTTGAATGATTCCAGCGCCGGGGTGGCCGAGCCGAGCACCACGCAGCAGTTTTCCAGATGGCCGCGCATCACTGCCACATCGCGCGCATTGTAGCGCGGCGATTCATCCTGCTTGTAGGTCGGTTCGTGCTCCTCGTCGACGACGATCAGTCCCGGATTTTCAATGGGCGCAAAAAGGGCCGACCGCGCCCCGATGGCAATCTGCGCCTCGCCGTTGCGGATGCGGTGCCATTCGTCGTGCCGCTCGCCGTCGGAAAGGCTGGAGTGCAGCACGGCCACGCAGTCGCCGAATCGGGAACGGAAGCGATCCACCGTCTGCGGGGTGAGCGCAATTTCAGGCACGAGCACAATGGCTCCCTTTCCTTTGTCGAGGGCGTGCTGGATCGCCTGCAGATAGACCTCCGTTTTGCCGCTGCCGGTTACCCCGTGCAGCAGCACCGTGCCCGGCTTTGCCTGATCCATCGAAGCGTTGATGGCCTCCAATGCGGCCTGCTGCTCTGCCATCAGCTCGAACGGTTTGGTGCGCAGCAGCTCGAGCCCCGCATGCGGATCGCGCAGAATGGTCGACTCTTCGATCTTCACCAGCCCGTGCTTTTCGAGCGTACGGATCGGCGACTCCGAGCAGTCCGCCCGCTCCTTCAACTCCGGGATGGTCATGGCGCCGTGTTCCTGCAAGGCCTGCATCACCCGCTGCTGCCTGGGCGGTAACGTAGACGCCGTGTGCTTGGTTGTTAGTGTAGACGCGACGCCCCCGTCGCGTTCCCCGTCGAAAAGAGAAAAGCTGTCCCGGCTAAGTCCTGCCGGGTTTTCCGCGATATATTTTTTAAACTTTCCCAGACTCTCCGGGTTCCGCACGATATGATCGAATGATTCCTTCTGCCAAACCGTCCCGTCTTCGCCGATGATCCTGTTGATTTTCCGGGAAGAAACCGACTTCCAGCCCTGCACGATTTTCGAGAGTGCATGATCGCCCAGGGGAGAAACCAGGACATGAACATGGTTGGGCATGACCACATAGTGATGCAGCTGATACTGCGTGCCGTTCATTTTATCGAGAACCGAACAGACTACATTACGGACTGAAGGATCTTTCAGCACACAACTCCCTTGGCCGGCATCAATCCACCGTTCCAAACGTTCAGTAAAGCGAGTGCGATATTCTTTCTGCCATTCGATTAAACGCGACGAGGGCGTCGCGTCTACGTTCTCTGCGACCGGTCTCGGGTTTTCGGCAAGCCATTCATCTCGCTCACGACTCCACTGATCCAGTTTTTCTTTCGGCAGGGAGTCCCCCAGCCGAAATGTCACGAAGTAGGTGGTTCCATCCTGCCGCCAATGGGGAAGATTGCCGTTCATGTTTCCAACAGCGGATTTTGGCTCAAAGTCGTTAATCGGTAACGTAGAGGAGTCGCCTTGGGGTGTTGCGTCTGCATTCAGTCGCACCACGAGCTGCTTTTTGTGCTTTGCGCCGCGCTTGCGGACGGCGCTGGGCAGCACGGTGCGGACGGCGTGCTCGATCGGCGCGCAGTAGTAGTCGGCGATCCAGTAGGCCAGCTTCATGATTGGATCAGGAATCAGCGGTTTTTCGCCGACAACCCCGGCGATCGACTTGAGCTTGTCGCCAAAGGCCGAATGGCCCGCCAGCCCGACCACAAACCCGCGCAGCTCACGCGACTTGAACGGCACCATGACCTGCGAACCCACATGAATGGAGGACGCGAGCGGTTCGGGAATGAGGTAGTCAAACTCCCGATCCAGCGATATCTCCACCACGACTTTTGCGATTGATGCCATAAGACGCGAATGTAGTTCGCGGCCTGTGGAAAGGCACGGAAAAAACGTACCGCCACTTGATTTGCCGCGATGGGACAGTAGTATCCCCGCATGATCCAGACCTTGGAGATAGATCGCAGCAACCCCGAACCCGGGTTGATTCAGCAGGCGGGCGCAGTTCTGGCACAGGGCGGGCTGGTGATTGTGCCGACGGAAACCGTCTATGGAATCGCCTGCGACCCCGGCGTGCCGGGTGCGATGGACACGCTGGTGGCCGCCAAGGGCCGCGATGGCGACAAGCCGATTGCCCGGCTGGCCGCCGATGCGGAACAGGTAAAGCAGACCGCATTGAGCTGGAGCCGTGGACTGGCCGCGCTGGCGGCGGCCTATTGGCCGGGTCCGCTGACGATCGTGCTGGAAACGCGGGACGGCTGGACCGGCTACCGCGTGCCGGACCATGCTGTCGCCATCGCGCTGGCGAAAGCCTGCGGACGGGTTCTGGCGCTGACCAGCGCCAATCTCAGCGGCGAGCCGGACACCAAGACCGCCTCGGAGGCCATGGCCGCAGTGAAGGCCGATCTGGCGCTCGACAGCGGCCCCTCCGCCGAGCGGGCCATTCCAAGCACGGTGGTGAAGGTCGATGGCGACCAAATCGAGTGCCTGCGGGCGGGCAGTCTCCCGTTCGACGAGGTGGCCGCAGTATTCCGCAAGGGCGGTGATTCATGAAAACGGTTCTGTTTGTCTGCACGGGCAACACCTGCCGAAGCCCCATGGCGGAGGCGCTGTTCCGGCATCGGGCCGGTAGCGATGCCGGCTGGCGGGCCATCTCCGCCGGCACCTATGCCGCCACCGGCTTCACGGCGAGCCCCACCGCCATTTCCGCACTGGCGGAACTGGGCATTGACCTGACGAAGCACCGAAGCCAACACCTTACCGCCGAACTGGTTAAAACAGCGGATTTGATCGTGGTGATGGCCGCGGAGCACCGCCACCATATTCTGGAATTGTTCCCGGAGGTTGAAAACAGAGTTTGCTTGATTAACTCGTTCGGAACGTCGAAAGTGCCCGCCGATGTATCCGATCCGTTCGGCGGATCGCTCAACACCTACAAGCAAACACGGGATGAAATCGATCGGGCCCTTTCGGACCTGATCCTTTTTCTTCGTGAGGAATAAACCAACAACAAGGATTTATGATGAAGATTGCGATTGGCTCGGATCATGGCGGATTCAACCTGAAAGCCCGCCTGATCGACATACTTAAAGAGAAGAACATCGGCGTGCAGGATCTGGGATGCGACAGCACCGAATCGGTCGACTACCCCGACTTTGCCGCGGCCGTGGCGGACGAAGTCTCCAACGCGACCGTCGACCAGGGCATCATCGTCTGCACCACGGGCATCGGTGTCAGCATTACCGCCAATAAATTCCCGCGGGTGCGCGCCGCCCTCTGCAT
Organism: Kiritimatiellales bacterium; assembly: GCA_013042165.1. GTDB lineage: Bacteria > Verrucomicrobiota > Kiritimatiellia > Kiritimatiellales > Pontiellaceae > Pontiella. The sequence continues at coordinate 7,301 of JABDQT010000194.1, forward strand.
GAA
>JABDQT010000200.1 GCA_013042165.1 Kiritimatiellales bacterium
CAGCAAGGGGGTCTTCCGGCCCGATGCGCGTGCATCGTCGGCGGTCTTGGCCTGCGCCAGGGCGCTCTCGTGATCAAGGGTCAGGTAGGCCCCGATTTTTCCATCGGTCGCGTCAATGGAGGAAAGGATGTCGTTGACAATATCGACGGAAGTGCATTCGCCGGCTTCCAGCTTATCCAATAGTTCGGCAATCGTGAGTGTGTGCAAGTCAGCCATGGGATTCCTATTGGTCGATGATTTTTGGGACGCGGATCTGTCCGTCGGTGGAAGCGGGTGCATTGGCCATGACGTCCTGATGATTAAGGCTTGTGCCCACCTCATCCTCGCGAAGTACGTTATACACCGGAATCGCGTGGGCGGTGGGCTCAACGTCCTTCACATCGAGTTCGTTGAGCTGCTCGACATAGTGCAAAATCTGATCAAGCTGCCCCTGAAAAAGTTTGGTCTCTTCGTCGGTCAGATCAACGCATGCAAGCTTCGCGACATAGCCGACATCCATTCCTTCATGAATTTCAGACATTTCCCTACCTCTGGTTACCAAAAACAAAGCCCGCAGTATAAATAAACCGCGGGCAGGCGCAACTTCGAAGGGATGCAAGATTATTGCTGGCCGTAGACCTTGTTTCGCAAGCTTTCGGTGAGGACATGCGGATAGACCTGCTGCACAAAATCGATGATGTCTTTCTCGAACTCAATGCCTTCAGCCCTGCGTGTACCCTGCACGGAAATATAGGCCCAGCGGTTGGCCGTACTTCGCACCACCCGGTCCCAGGCCAGCCAGAACATACGGGAGTAGTGTGATGGGGTTTCCCGATCCTGACCTACAAACCAGTAAGCATAGAAGGAATAATACGGCACGGGACCTTCAGCTGTCTGATAAGTACGGGAGGTTTTGATGACCTTCAACTTAAGCGGGTCACGGCCCTCCAGCGGAACCTTCAACGTATATTCCTTGTCCAGCGTGCTACCCTGCCCCTTCAGACAGCGTTGGGGACGGTGGATACTGTCGCGGGCGGTTCCACTCAACACGATCGATGTAAAGAGTCGGGTACCGGCACTGTTGGTATAGGCCGATTTAAGAAATTCGGTATCCTCTGGGAGCTGTTCCTTCTCGGCACGGGCCATGTTGAACAAGGTTTCCCCGCAGTCCGGACAAATATCGGGAATTTCCAGATCGCTGACGTAGAAGGACGCATCGCGGTAATCCTTCGCGCATGCTTCAGGATTATGGCAGAACCGCAGCTCGTTCCCGTCCCAGCCCGACACTTTACCGGGCAGCTCCATGGCCACCCCCGGAATGAAGTTGAGCTCGACACCGACCGTAAAAGCCAGCGCAAAAGCAGAAAGGGTCATGAGAACAATGATAATCAGGAATGGCTTAAATAGGCTTTTTTCCATGATGTGAAAAGCTCCCTGTAGTTGATGGTAAGTAGTTTACCAAAACCCACCATCAAACTGATGGCTACGGTGAAAAGTACATAACCCGACCAGTCATGGTGCAGGCCCGTTCCGAACTGCTGTCCGGCCGTAATCGAAACCAGTGCAATCGAAATGATTCGGCCAATATTGCCCGCCACGGCGATGGGGATTGAAAAAAGGAAAAGTAGCCACTTCTTCACAATCCCCTTTTGGGTGAAGTAGGCATATACCGCCGTCAGGGCTGTCATTGCCAACAGCGAGCGAAGACCTGAACAGGGCGCTTCCACGTTCAACTGGAAAAAGGGCGACAGTAATTGCGTACCCACCCGCTCGCACTCGATTCCCATCCCCCCGAGCATCGAATGCGCCATGGTGGTGGCAATGCGCTGCAATGGTCCCGACAGCGCATCCAGGAAGTTCAATGGAACACAGAAAATCAAATACGCACAGGGAAAGATCAACAGCTTGGCAACCTTCCACCCAAAGAAATAAAGCGGAATGCCCCAGATAAGCAGAATCAGGCTCATCAGCGAGATACGGGTTTGCTGCATTTTCGCGCCCAGCCAGTGCGCTGCCAATGCGGTGATAATAATGAAAAGCCCCCACTGGCAAACCTTCTTTGGTGCAGCCATGATTTCATCCCGCTTAGACCAGACCACAAACAGGCTCACAAACGGAATTAGATAACCATGCGAATAGTCGGCACCGAATGACTGCTTGTCCCCCCAACGGGCAATCATCCACCTAAAGGCAGAATTAGTGTTTACGTTTTCAACGGTATTTCCGAAAAGATGGAACAGGACAAAGCGAAAGCCGATGATTACGGAGGCGAAGCCGTTATTCATCAATTCACCTTTCGACAGCGCTCCCAGACGCCATCGATCACTCCATATCATTGTTTTTCCAGTATCCATGGTATCCATAGGAATAACCCCTGCTGCATCTAATCGGACATTCTGTAGCAAAGAACTTCCTGAAGTTCAAGAACGGTTACGAATGAGACCCTTCCAAATTGATGAACGCTAGGACCCGCTGAAGCATCGATTCGTTCAAAACAACGTTATTTTAATAGAGGTTTCATGCGACACTATGGCGCACGCATTAGCGAAAAATTAGGCTTGCAAACTTAACGCCGATTCCAATAATAGCGCTTCCTTTTTGAGGAAAAGCGAGCGTAGCTCAGTGGTAGAGCCCCACCTTGCCAAGGTGACTGTCGTGAGTTCGAATCTCATCGCTCGCTCCAATTTCAACCCGCTCCGAGGTTTCGGAGCGGGTTTTCTTTTGAGTTGGGATTGCAATTCAGCGCATGATTCCCGATGTTATTTGCGCTTTTGTTGCCCCGGTAGCTCAGCTGGACAGAGCGACGGATTCCTAATCCGTAGGTCGGAGGTTCGAACCCTCTCCGGGGCACCATTCCCGTGCCTGCTCCGCAAGTTGCTCGATGTCGCCTGCCCCGATGATCAGCAACAGATCTCCCGCAGTTAACTCAGCCTGGATATCAATCCATGCCTCTTCCAAGGACTGAAACCGGTGCAGCCGACTCTTCCAGCTATCCGGAAACTTTGCAGCCAGATGTTCGGTGGTTCCCCCCTCGATTTCCTGTTCCGAGGCGGCATAGACCGGCACCAGCCAAAGCTGATCCAAACCGTCAAAACTGGCTGGAAAGTCATCGCCCAATGCGCGTGTTCGGGTGTAGCGGTGCGGCTGAAAAATACCCAGCAGCCGCTGCGGCTGCAGCTCCTGCGCGGTCTGGATCAGCGCAGCGATTTCGGTCGGGTGGTGCGCATAGTCGGAGATCATTCGAATTTCGTTGTTATTGAAAACGGTTTCGAAACGACGGCGTAATGGTCTCAGTTTTTCGAACGCGCAGTAGATCTCATTTTTCGGCTTCCACAACCGGGCGACAGCCAGCGCGGCCGCAGCATTCCATTGGTTGTGCTTTCCGGGAAGAGGTATCGGTATAGGCGGGCTTGAGCAATTGAACGGGACGCATTTCGGGTTGCCGGAGCAGAGCGTGACGGCGATAGGATCTTCGGCGCAGTAAAAGACGCTGTCCCGGGTGTTCTCAATGAGCTTCGCGAAGCAGCCGATGAAGGATTCGGCCGAAGCATGGTGTTCCATATGGTCGTATTCAATATTGGTTATGACGGCATATTCCGGAGTGTACCCGGTAATTGTTCCATCGGATTCATCGGCTTCAACCACCATGATATCGCCATCCCGCGCAATCTCCGCCACCCCTTCCGTTTCGCCGCCGATGCAGTATCCGCAATCAAGCACCTGGGCAATCATTGCTGTGGTCGTCGTTTTGCCGTGCGTTCCGCTTACGGCGATGCAAGTGCGGTCGCGCATGAGCGCAGGAAGCACCTCGCCTCGGCGGGAAACAGGTATGCGCAGTTCGAGCGCCTTCCTTACTTCCGGATGGGCATCGGGTACCGCGGTTGAACGAATCAGCCAGTCGACGGAAGAGGAAACGTGGGATTCATCATGACCAAAGCAGATTTCTATACCCTTGCGGGCCAGCCATTCCGTCTGGCGGTTTTGCTGCAGATCGCATCCCGACACGTTGAGCCCGCGATCCTTGAGCAGGCAGGCCAACCCGGCCATACCAATCCCGCCGATACCCACAAGATGGACACGACCACATTGGCCGATCAGGCGTTCGGCTAGCGCAACCGAATCCACCGCTAGGCCCCGGCCACTCTTTCAAGCAGATCGGCCAAACGACTGGCAGCATCAGGCTGTGCCTGCTTTTTCATGGCGGTGGACATGGCCTGCAACCGTGCCGGCTTCTGCGACACATTGATCAGGTAGTCGCGCAGCCAGGTGTCGGTAAGATCCTCCTGGGCGACGACATCCGCTGCGCCGGAATCCTGGAGTACACGCGCGTTGCTCATTTGGTGATTGCGCACGGCATGAGGATACGGGACCAACAGAGCCGGAACCCCGAAAGCTGCGAGTTCGGCACAGGTGGCCGCACCCGAACGACAGATGGCGAGATCGGCGGCAAGATATTTGGCTTCCATGTCCTGAACAAAATGGTGCACGCGTGCCTTGGTCCCGAGCTCAGCATAAACCGCCTCAAGCGACTCCTTGTCCTGCAGACCGGCAATATGCTCCACCTGTAGACGAAGACCTTTCGCAGCGGCCGCAGCGATAGCATTGGGAACGGTTTCGTTGAGAATCTGCGCCCCTCGACTGCCGCCCATCACCAGAACGCGCAAGCCATCCTCTGGCGCGCGCATCGAGCGTGGCTGCCGGCTGGCGATCTCCAGCGCCTTGCGCAACGGCATACCCGTGGTAACGATATTGCCGTGCTTCATATAGGAACCGGTCCGATCGAAACTAACTGCAATCGTATCGGCTTTGCGGGCAAGCAGGGAAACTGCGCGGCCCGGAACCAAATTGGCTTCATGCAATACATAGGGAATGTCGAATTTCGCGGCAGCCCGTACCGGCCCAAAGGAAGCATAGCTGCCCATGGCCAGCATGGCATGGGGGGCCTGTTCCCGCATCAATCCGATGGACAGCCTGTAGGCTTTGCGCAGTTTTACAACAGTCTGAAGACTGCGCAGTGAAAAACCAAACTGGAAGCCTTCTGAGGGAACGGTCAGGATATCGCCTTGCCAAGCCTTGATGGCATCGTGTTCCACATCCTTCCCCGCAAGCCAGAGCGTCACATCATGACCACGCTCGGCCAATGCACCGGCCGTTGCAAGTCCCGGAAAAATATGCCCCCCGGTGCCGCCGCACGCCACGCCAAATTTCAAGACCCTGCCCATGCTCCCCCATCCTTAAAAATCGAGAGCGGTTTCTAGCACAAGCCCTTCGGATTGACACGCTAATTTGTTGATGAAACCTTCATCATCCCTATAATCCGGTGTCAGTTATCTTGGAGTGATTACCATGGAAGACCTAGATCCAATCAAACTAAAAGCCGAGCTCGACCAGTTTAAAAAAGAAAAGGAAAAGATCCGGCAGCTGATGGGACAGATCGGCGGGAAGCATGCGGAGCGCAACGATCGTCGTATCAACATCTTTTTTATCAGTGCCATCTCGCTGCTTGCCACGAATGACATGCTCCACCACCTCGGCGGTTATAATACACCGATCCCGTCGCTCTTCTCGCTGGAAATCGCGGTGCTGCTGGTGTCGGTGAAAATCATCTGGATGATGCATAAGTCCACGAAGGTGGAGCATTTTCAGTTCTGGATACTGAACTCCATTGAGTTCAGGCTGAACGATGTGGCGAAGCAGTTGCGCAATCTGGAGAAAACCGTTACGAAATTCCATACCGAAGAAGAGCTGGAGCAAACCATTGTTCCGGCCATCAACGAAATGGAAGCACCTGATCCAGAGAAGAAGCCCCCAGAATAAGCATCAGCAGCCGATCGACTCCAAGCGCCACACCGCCCGAAGGCGGCATGCTTCCGAGCGATTGGATGAAGCACTCATCAAGCGGATACGTCTCTTTTCCCATTAACCTGCGCTGCTCGGCGCACAGCTCAAAACGCCGGCGCTGCTCAATCGGATCAATGAGCTCGGAATAGGCATTGGCGAGTTCGATGCCATCGATGTAGAGCTCCCAACGCTCGGCCACTGACGGGTTGTCGGGCTTACGCCTCGAAAGCGCTGCAGCTTCGACCGGATAATCGATCAGCACCACGCCGCCGGCCAGCTTCTCGATTGCGGGTTCAACCTTTTCCACGAGGTCGAAGTCAAATCGATCGGCATCATAGTGATCAACAGGATCCCAGCCGGCAAATTCAAGAAAAGTTTCCGACACGGTTTTAACGATCCAATCTTTGGGACCTTGCGGCCATACGCGGCTGATGAGTTCCCTCGTGTCCTCGAGAACATCCATATAATCGGCGCGGGCACGATACCACTCGAGCATGGTGTATTCAGGATGATGCAGAGGCCCCTGCTCACCCCGCCGGAAGCATTTGCCCACCTCGAAAATCTTCTCGTGTCCAACGGCCAGCAGCTGCTTGTGAAAGATCTCGGGCGAGGTTCGCA
>JABDQT010000203.1 GCA_013042165.1 Kiritimatiellales bacterium
GCTTAAGCCCATCGAGGTAATCGAGCGCGGCGAGGTAGACCGCATCTGGCGCATGATCTACTACATCGAGTCCGGCCAGCCTGCATAGATTTCTTTTCCATGCGGTGGCGTCAGGTCTCAAGATTCAAGATGACGCGCGTTTATATCAGACGGACAATAACTCCTGCACATCGTTCCATGTGAGGGAGGTCCCAAGCTCGCCGTCCTTTTCGAGCGTCGCATCGATTACGCCCTTTTTCCTCTGTTGCATCTGCAGCACCTTTTCCTCGACCGTGCCCTTCGTGATGAGCTTGACGCTGTAGACGGTGTTCTTCTGGCCGATGCGGTGGGCGCGGTCGGTGGCCTGGTCCTCGACGGCGGGATTCCACCATGGGTCAAAGTGGATCACCATATCGGCGCCGGTCAGGTTGAGCCCGCTGCCGCCGGCCTTCAGGCTGATCAGAAAGAGCGGAATGGAGCGGTCGGAATTGAAGGTGCGCACGCGCTCCTGCCGGTCCTTGGTCGACCCGTCGAGATAGCAGTATTTCAGCTTCCGCGCCTCCAGCTCCTCGCGGATGATAGCGAGCATCGAGGTAAACTGGCTGAACACGAGAATACGGTGCCCGGCATCAAGCGCTTCATCGACGAGCTCAAAGAACAGTTCCATCTTGGCGGAGGGATATTCGCTCTTGAGATTCGGCAACTTCAGCAGATCGAGATGGCAGCAGGTCTGGCGCAGCTGCAGCAGGATTTTCAGCACCTGCATGCGCGATTTATTGAAGCCCTTCTCGTCAACGAGGCTGGTGATTTCCTTTTTCGCGCTGGTCATCAGCTGTTTGTAGACCTTGGCCTGATCGCCGCTTAGCGCACAATGAGCCACGCGCTGGATTTTGTCGGGCAGATCTTTGGCCACATCCTTTTTCAGTCGGCGCAGCAGGAACGGGTGCAGCTTCCGGCGCAGGCGCAGCTGTGCCAGCTCGGCATCCGGGCCGCCGTTTTGAATCGGCAGCTCATAGTTTTCGCGGAACGCCTTGTGATGCCCGAGGTAGCCCGGCATCAGGAAATCCATGATCGACCAGAGATCGGCCACGCTGTTTTCAATCGGCGTTCCGGTCAGCACCAGCTTATGGTGCGCGTTGACCTTTTTGACCGCCGTAGCGTTTTGGGTGGTGCGGTTCTTGATGTGCTGCGCTTCGTCGAGCACCACCACGGAAAACGTATGCGCCAGATATTCATCCAGATCGCGCCGGATCAGGGCATAGGAGGTAATGATCAGATCCTGGTTCGCGAGCTGTTCCCAATGCGCATGGCGGTCGGTGCCGTGCATCTTCTGCACCCGCAGGTGCGGCGTGAACCGTTCCGCCTCCTCGGCCCAGTTATCGACAAGGCTGGTCGGGCAGATAATCAGGGCAGGGGCCTCCATGGCGTCCTCGTTTTCGCGCTCGAGCGCCAGCCACGTCAGCGCCTGCAGGGTTTTACCCAGCCCCATCTCATCGGCCAGAATGCCGCAGAATCCGCTGCGCTCGAGGAAACTGAGCCAGTAGACCCCGCTTTTCTGGTAGTCGCGCAGTGTCTTTTCCAGGGTCTTGCCCAGCGGCACCGGCTCCAGTTTGGCGGATCGGTTCTGCGCCTCGGCCCGGTGCTCCCACTCCGGCGCGGTTTCCAGGTCGACCCCGTCGAGCGACAGCAGCGATGTCTGCACATAGGCGGCGTGGATGTCGCTCATCTTGAATGAGCCGGGCTTCTCGCCGGCGCCGACCGCGCAGTCGGAAAAGACATCGCGTGCGGTTTCGATGGCGTCGACATCGAGCAGGATGATGTGCCAGTTTTTTTCGACAAAGGCTTCGCCCATGTTGATGGCGCGCTGGATTTCGGCTTCATCGAGGCTTTCGCCGCCCTGGGTTTCATAGTTGTAGCCCACCTCGAAAAAGCCGGCGCTCGACGAGGAATCGATGTGCACCACCGGCACGGCCGACGAGGCCTCATCCATCACCTTCGCCACCTCGCCTTCGAGATCGATGTGCCAGCCCATGCGCTGCAGGCGCGGCATTGCACTCCCCAGAAAATTGAGCACCTCGCGCTTGCCGCGAATCTGCCGCAGCAGGTCGCCGCGTGTGCCGCGAAAGCCCGCCGCGGTAACGATATCCAACGCCGCTCGCTCGGCCTCGGGATTGCGGACCTGAAAATTGAGCAGGTCGTCCTCCGACGGGATCGAGAAATGACCAAGCGCCTCATCGCGGCCGGCGACCAGCTGAACGATGCCGTACTCGGCATAGAGCTTGGCCGAGAGAATCTCCACGGAACCTTCCAGCACCATCCGGAAGCGGGGTTTGGCCGGACTGAGCAGCAGCATGTCCGGTGTGACGTTGGTCAGCACCTCCATCATTTTTTCGAGCAGCGGCAGCTCGTTCTTCATGAACAGCGGAATGGCGTCGCGCGGAATCCGCACGGGTTCATCGTAGATGGCGCGCATCGGACCCGGCAGCACCTTCTCCAGCTTCGTGAACACCCCGTTCTGCAGAATCCATCCATGCCCGCCGCTGACGATGCAGGTCATCGGCTCATTGGTGTCGGTCTGGAGCGAAAGCTTCAATTCCCCGGTGTCCTCGTCGAGCACCATCAGCAGGGTGGTGGGGGTGATGCTCTCGTCCACCATCAGATAGCCGTCGCATCCGCCCTCGTAAATCGGCTTGCCGCCGCACAGCTCGAGAATATTGATGAAGTCCGCCAGCGAAGCGGTCATCTTGCCGCGGGCGGGCCCTTCGCAGATATCCTCCAGCACAAACAGCAGGTTTTCATCGCCCGGGCTGAAGGCCAGCGGCTGCTTCTTCGGGAATTCGTTCAGCGGCACCGTTTTGCCGTCGACCTCCACCGCGCAGCGCATCGGCACTTCATGCTCCTTCAGGCCGTCGCGCCAGCTCTGCTTGAGGGTAATGCGCAGCGTGGCGGGGGTACCGTCGGGATCGCGGGTGTGATAGGCGGAGTCATCGAACGCAGCCTGGCGTTCGGCGCGCCGCTTCTCCTCCGCCATCTTCTCCACACGGTGCGGGTCGCTATAGAGGCGCACGGCCTCGAGCCCCAGCGCCACCAGGTGCGCACAGATTTTGCCTTCCTCGCGGTTTTCCCGGCAGGGGCAGTGATTTTCCACCAGGCCGTCCTTCAGGACTTCGAACCGGCTGCGCATTCCGCGCATGCCGATCGCAAGCTGGCCGGTGACAAACGGGGGATCGTACTCCACCCGCTCCACCTTGCCCTTTTCGAAGAGCGTCATCCCCTTCAGGAAGGTCTGATGACCCGCCCAGTCCTTTATGATCTTCTGTGTAAACGGTACATGCATCGCGTGGAATTGTCCCCTTATCGCTGTTTCCGGATGTTGCAAAGCAGATCATTCTGCCATAGCCTGTTGAAAGGTTCAGCATGGAATTCAATCAAAGACCGGCAGTTCAGGGCCTGAACAGCCGGTTTGCTGTACACCGAAGGAACGGGCAATGATTGGCTTTATTTTCAGACAATTCAAGGGGTGGAAGGCCATTATCAATATTGTGGTGCTCTGCGCCCTGATTTCGATCGGCTACTACTACCTGCCCTGGTCGGTGCGGCGGAACGTGTATGATCTGTCGCCAAAGTTTGACCGCGCGCTGCGCAAGGCCGGCTACACGCTGCTCACCGGCTGGGACGAGCTGGCGCTGCTCGGACGGGATGTGTCCGTGCCCCTCGACGGAACCTATCGCGGGGATCAGGCCTATGGGGGGCTGCCGTCGGAAGGCTTCAAGATTATCGGACGCTCCCGCCTGCTTGAAAACCGCGGCTACACCGTCGGCTACAGCGATCAGCGCCGCAATCCGCTCTGGGTGACCTACCGCATCTTCGATGTGCCCGAGCTCAACTCCGAAAAACGGCCGTCAAACTTCAGGATCGATTACCGCACGCAGGCGGCCGTCCGGCACGACGACTATACCCACTCCGGCTACGACCGCGGCCACCTGGCTCCAAACTACGGCATTGCCACGCGCTATGGACCTGCGGCCCAGCGGGAAACCTTTCTGATGAGCAATGTCATTCCCCAGGACCCCGGCGTCAACCGCTACATGTGGAAAGACCTCGAAATGCGCGTGGCCAAACGCTACGGACGCTTTTTCAGCGAAGTCTGGGTCATCACCGGCCCGGTCTTCACCAAGTCGATGCGGGAGCTGCCTTCCGGCGTCGAAATTCCCAAGTACTATTACAAGATCATCGTCGATGAGCACGAAAAGCGCCTGCGCGCGCTTGCGTTCCTGGTCGAAGACGAATGCCCGCCCTTCACCCGCATCAAGTCCCGCCTAACCAGTATCGATCAGATCGAAGAACTGACCGGCCTGGACTTTTTCCCCGAGCTGCCGCTCGATATGCAGAAGCATCTCGAAGGCGAGCGCGCCAGCCGGCTGTGGCCCTGGATGGGGCCCGCCCTCAACTACTACCTTAAAAATCGAACATATTGATCGGTTCGCGGGTCTCTTACTTGTATTTTGTCCGAATAACAGACCGGGCCGACACGCTGCACCCGGCATTCACTGAGGTTTTTCATGAAGCAGATTATTACAGGCATCGCTTTGTCGTTCGTCCTTTCGGCCCATGCCCAGGACGCCACCAACTCCTGCTGCGGTGTCCTGCCCTCGCGCTTCGGCCTGCCCGCGCCGACCGCCCCCGAAGGCATGGTCTGGATCCCCGGCGGCGAATTCACCATGGGCGGCGCCGACCACTTTGCGCGGCCGGATGAAAAGCCGCTGCACCGCGTTCGGCTCGATGGCTACTGGATCAGCCGCACGCCCGTCACCAACGCCGAGTTCAAGCAGTTTGTCGATGCCACCGGCTACATCACCACCGCCGAAAAAGCACCCACGCTCGAAGAGGTCATGAAAGGGGCCCCGCCCGGCACGCCGCCGCCGGATGAATCCATGCTGGTGCCCGCCTCGATGGTCTTCCGTCCGCCGGGCTATCCCGTCGGGCTCGACAACCCCCTCGTCTGGTGGCAATGGAAAAAAGGCGCGTGCTGGAATGCGCCGACCGGGCCCGGCAGCTCGATCAAGGACAAGATGGACCATCCCGTGGTGCACGTCTCCTGGTACGACGCCAAAGCCTATGCCAAATGGAAGCGGATGGCACTGCCCACCGAAGCCCAGTGGGAATATGCCGCGCGCGGCGGACACGAACAACAGCCCTTCATCTGGGGCGACGAAGCCGTGACCCGCGGCCCGGCCAAAATCAATATCTGGGAAGGCTCCTTTCCCGCCCGCAACACCAAAAAGGACGGCCACTACTACACCTCGCCCGTCACCGCCTTCGCCCCCAACGACTTCGGCCTGTACGACATGGCCGGCAATGTCTGGGAATGGGTCAACGACTGGTATCATGCCGATGCCTACTCCATGCGGGCGCGCCAGAAGGTCTCCGTCAATCCCTACGGCCCCTCCGGAGCCTATGATCCCGCCGAGCCCGGCGTCGCCAAGCGCGTCACCCGCGGCGGCTCCTTTCTCTGCAACGACTCCTACTGCTCCGGCTACCGCCCCGCCGCACGCATGAAAACCAGCCCCGACACCAGCCTCATCCACACCGGCTTCCGCGTGGTCTGGAATCCGCCCAAGGAAAGGTAGGGCTCGACCGCCGGGCGAGCCGCCACCAAAAGAGGTATTAGTTTGTGTCGCGCAGAGACGCAGAGAACGCCAAGTGGAATCTGGATACATTCCTCGAGCTCCGCTGTGTTTTCTATGCTCTCTTTGGTTAAATAATTATCGGCTTTCCGTGTGTTCCGTGGTTTGAATATCGAGCTACCATTTTTTTCGACCGCAAACTTTATTCCCTCCGATGGAAATGTGTATGGTTTCGGACATCGTTAACGTAACAGGGGAAAACCAAATGAAATTCACAGTAGATCAGGAAACATGCATCGGATGCGGCGCCTGCGAAGAAACCTGCCCGGAGGTCTTTGTCGTGGATGACACATCGACCGTAAAACTCGACGACGTACCGGCCGATTTGGAAGCCAGCGCGCTCGAAGCCGAAGAAGGCTGCCCGGTCGACGCCATCTCGCACACTTAAAATTTGATCCCTCGCTGAGACGCAGAGCAGAGGTGTTGTAGTGTTGGCTCTATGAGCCAATCCAGTTGAAGCGGACCATGCGACTGCTGTTCTTCGACCGGATTAACGGGATGTACTAGATATCCATCCTGACCATCTTGTTATCCCGTCGAAAATTTGCATGCCGCTTAACACTTAAAACCTAAAACTTACTTGCCCGCGTTCTCTGCGCCTTCGCGAGGAATATCTTGAATCGGTGACCTCTGCGTTCTTTCGTGGCCAGGCCTGCCTGTCGTACCGTTTTCGATTCAGGTGAAGTAATGCGTGGCGCTACTGCGCCACATACACCGCCCCTTTGGAGGTGCCGCCGGTGATGGGATTGTCAAACTCGATGGTATGCGCTTCGGCGCGGTCGAACACACGGTTGAGGCGATCGGTAAACTCCGTTTCCGGGATGCCGTCGGCCCACAGGGCAAAAACCCCGCCCGGTTTCAGGTGCTGCGCCAGCTCCCCGAGTCCTTGCTCCGTGTAGAAATGCCTGTTCGTCTGGCTCAGGACATTGGTCGGCGTATGATCAATGTCCAGCAGGATGGCATCGTGCCGCTTCGCCGGCCGGTCCGGATCAAAGCTGTGGTCCGTATCGCGTGCCAGCGCAAAAAAGTCGGCCTGCACCAGCTTGCAGCGGGCGTCGTCCGTCAGGGTCTTTCCCAGCGGCACCAGGCCGGACTCGTGCCATTGAATCACCCCTTCAAGAAAATCGACCACGACGAGCGATTCCACCCGTCGATCCTCCAGCGCGGCCACCGCCGTATAGCCCAGCCCGAGGCCGCCCACCACCACATCCAGCGGTTCGTAATCCAGCGCACCCAGCCCCAGTCTGGCCAGCTGCGACTCCGCCTCGTGAAAGAGGCTCGTCATCAGGAAATCCTCGCCCAGCTTCACTTCATAGATATCGCGCTCACCAAACTGCGGCATGCGCCGGCGCCGCAGCATCAGGTCACCGATCGGGGTGGGGCGGAAATCCAGTTCCTCATAGAAAAAACTCATCCCGCACCATGCGCCGCCTTTTATACGGAAGCGATATTTAATGGGGATTTATTAGCCACGAGAGAGCACAAGAAAAGCAGTGCGACTGAAATTTTTTGACAGGATAACAGGATGTACAAGATGCCGCGCCTGCGGACTGGTCCCTCGCAGAGACGCAGAGGGCGCAGAGCAGGTGTGTAACTTAGTTCTCTCCATTCTCCACATGGAGGATTAGTGTTCATACGTGGTTCAGTTTTTTTAAGGCTGTTTACTCAGTTTAATTAGCGTCCATTGGCGTTCATTAGCGGTTCAATTCTTTTGCTCCGCGCTCTCAGCGCCTCCGCGAGGTATATACTTTTTCTATCTGCGTGCATGTTGACCACAGAGGGCATGGAGGTGCCGAAAGGAAGGCTGTTTTTTAGCCGCGAAAGAACGCAAAGCTCGCAAAGCAGATCTGAATCACTTAGAACTTCCTCTTCATCCCTTAAAACCTAACCCTTAAAACTTAACCACTTACTTGTCCGCCGTAGCCTTCGGCGTAGGAGGAACACTCAACATTATGAATCCATGGGTATTACTCGATGAGGTGGATGTGCCGGGCGACGGTGGAGCAATGAAGCTCTATCAACGCGCCCACGAATTTTCCATCTCCATCAAAAACGAAGAGCTGATGAACAGCCGGATGCACGGGTCCGAAGAGGCCCTCGCCGAGCTGGCCTGCCGGCAGCTGCGCGATCGCACGACGCCGCGGATACTGATCGGGGGACTCGGCATGGGCTTTA
>JABDQT010000208.1 GCA_013042165.1 Kiritimatiellales bacterium
CCCGATACCTCCCCCGCCACAACTAGAATCGATCTCTTCATCCCTGAAAGACTCTGACAAAATAATTACGGACAAAATGATTCTCTATCAGTCGATAAATTATTTTGTCCCTAATCATTTTGTCGAACCTAGTCCTGTTCGGTTTCGATGGCCACGAAAGCCATATCAAATTTATCCGCCAGTTTGATGAGCTTTTCCTTTTCGAGCAGGATGGTTTTACCGGCCTCGACCGCCAGGCAGGACACCTTGGCCCGCTTCATCATTTGAAAGGTTTTGGTTCCAACCACCGGAATATCGAAGCGCATGTCGTGTCCGGCCTTGGGCACCTTGACAATCACGGTTCCGGCCTTTCCGACTTTGCCCGCGCGCCGGATCGTCTGGTTTGTGCCCTCGAACGCTTCGACAGCGATGATGATCCCGTCCTTGATGGCGACGGTCTGCCCGATCTCAAATTCGCTGGTACCCTTCACCAGTCTGAGCCCCAGCTCAATGTCGCCCTGTTCACGCTCCGTCGGCGCGCGTCGGCTGAGCAGCCCGGCTGCCGGGGTGTAGCCATCCATGAAGGCGTTGCCCGGCAGCACCTGCATGCCCAGCTTCTCAATGGCCTCGACGACCGCACCAAAAATGGTGTGGGCATTGCGGACTTCAAGCGCCTTGTACATGTCGATGGCCAGTTTATCCATGCGGACATTGAACAGGTTTCCCGGAGCGATCTGCCCCGCGAGCATGCACGGCTTGACGCCAACAGCTTCCAGCTTGTCGAGAAACGCCTGCATGCCGCCCAGGCGGACCCAGTGCATTTCGTCTACAAAAGGGATAATTTCGCGTCGCGTTTCGCCCTTGAAACCGATCACGACGATGCGCTTCACGCCGGCCTTGCGAGCCGCCTTGGCCAACATCAGAGGATAGGCATGCCGTCCGGCGACAAGTACCAGTGACTCAGGAATTTCCGTGTTCATTCAGCATATAGTGCCAAAATCCTGCACGCCTTGGAATCCCTTTTTCCGAGTACCCGGATGCGACTGAACCAGGTCGATGAAAGAACCCGGCGGGTTTATTCTATCAGCAGGTCGAGGAGCGATTCCGCGCCCGTTTGCTCTATCAGCGATCGACCGATCACCCCGGCGTCGTTGGAGGCGTCGATATCGGCGCCTGCCTGAACCAGCAGCGTGCTGACATCAAACTGCTCATTCAACAGCGCGTGGTGCAGGTAGGTATTGCCCTGTGCGTCCACGTTATCAATCTCGGCACCATGTTCCAGAAGCAGGTTAATGACCGCTTTGTCGTCATTTTGTATGGCACAGTGCATGGCCGTTTGGGAACGCTGGTTGGCAATATCCACATTCAGCCCGAACTCCAGCAGCACCTCGGCGGTTTCGACAGCGCCATGCAGCGCGGCCACATGCAGGGGCGTCCATCCCTGGTTGGACTCGGCGGTTTTATCCGCACCGGCCATAAGCAGCATCCGGGTTGCCGCAACATCGTTTTTACGTGCTGCGATATGCAGCGGCATCTCATGAAATGCATTCCAAAGGTTCGGATTCGCCCCATGGGAAAGCAGCATTCCAACGACATCGCATCCTTCGTCGAGCGCCAGCATCAGAGGTGTTCGGCCATCGTTCGATTTGGGATTCACATAGACCCCGTACGAAAGGAGCAGCTTGACCGACTCGGCCGACTGTTGCGCTATGGCATAGTGGAGCGGCGTCCTGCCATTCCATCCCCTTACATTTGCCAAGGCCCCTTTTCCGAGCAGCAGGGAAAGCATTTGCGGGTTGCCGGCCGTCAACATCACTACGGTTTCTCTCCGGCTATTTCTCGCCTCGAGATCGGCCCCCTTTTCGATCAGGTATGCCGCCGCCTCAAAGGCATCCATTTCGATGGCGACCATCAGCAAGGACTCGCCTGAAGCATTTTTCATCTCAAGCTGTTTGGGGCGATCATCAAGCTGATCCCTGAGCTGCTCAAATGATCCTTGCTTCAGCAGTTCAAAGGGAGAAGGCAGCTCTGTTTTGAGGCCGTGAATGATCCCTCCGATCAATAAAATACCGCCAAGTACCAGCACAACGGGAATTGCCCCCGTCAACATCGGCATGGAAATGGTAAACGCGGGCTTCGGATCTTCGGGCGCATCCTTCGCGGTCTTCGGGCGGCCGTATCGCCAGACCTCGCGCGATACCCCCACGAAGCGATACCCCACGAAAAACAGGACAAGCAGGGCGAGCCAGATCAACGCCATGATTCCAAGCATCGCCCGGATCAGCTCAATCGTATGCTCACCACCCAGACCGTCCTCATGGCGCGATCGATAGTAGAGCAGGAATGCAAACAGGAGGCCTTCGAGAAGCCCCGTCAACACGAGCCCGGCTCGCAAACGCTGTTTAAAATCGGTGTGATTCAAGAGTACCCCCGCTTGCAGATTCACGCCTTATGTCTACCTCGATTGATCGGCTCCAGAAAGATTATTTATCTAGCAAAAAGTACTAGCGACCGTTTTGCACTGGCTTCCGCACTGATTCTGGGGTTTTCCACAATGTTTCCAAGATTTCGCGCTTGA
This sequence comes from Kiritimatiellales bacterium, assembly GCA_013042165.1. Lineage (GTDB taxonomy): Bacteria > Verrucomicrobiota > Kiritimatiellia > Kiritimatiellales > Pontiellaceae > Pontiella. The sequence continues at coordinate 2,558 of JABDQT010000208.1, forward strand.
GTTTTACCCGCCGGATTCCATCATGGGGCACTTGTTTTCAACCGCAAAAAACCGAAAGGGAAATCATGGCTGTAAAGAAAGTTGCCCTGCTGACCGCCGGGGGTCTCGCACCCTGTCTCTCGACCGCGAT
>JABDQT010000107.1 GCA_013042165.1 Kiritimatiellales bacterium
GTTTTCGAGCTGCTGATAGAGCGAAGCTGCATCGGCCGGTGTGCGCTCTTCGGTGGTATCGGTATTACTGCCGTCGATGGCCCACCCGGTGACCCCTTCGATGCAGCCTTCGATCCACCAGCCGTCGAGAATGCTCAGGCTGGGTACGCCGTTCATGGCGGCCTTCATGCCGCTGGTGCCGGAGGCCTCCATCGGCGGCAGCGGCGTGTTAAGCCAGAGGTCGACTCCGGAAGTCATCATCTGCCCAAGCTCCCAGTCATAGTTGACGAGGTAGACCATCTTGATCTTCGGCGCCAGTGCGTCGCGGGCCTGGATGATGCGCTGGACGAATTCCTTGCCGGGCTGATCCTTTGGATGAGCCTTGCCGGCGTAGACAATCTGGATGTTTCCGACCTTGTCCACGATGCTCTTGAGCCATTCGATATCGTGAAGGAGCAGATCGGCCCGTTTGTATGTGGCGGCGCGGCGGGCGAAGCCGATGGTGAAGACGCTGGTGTCGAATCCGGCGTTGGTGTCGTGGTTGACCCGGTCGAGCAGGCGCTGTTTGTTTTCGGCGTGCGCGTTCCATATTTCGGCGGGCGGAATGCTCAGCGCATACCGCAGGCTGAAGTTGTCTTCCCGCCAGCCCGGTATGTGGCTGTCGAACAGCCGCTGGAACGGCGGCGAGACCCAGGTCGGAGCATGTACGCCGTTGGTGATGGCCTCGATCTGGTATTCGGCAAACATGTGTCGCGAAACCTCGGCATGTTTCTTGGCGACGCCGTTGATGTAGTCGCTCATGTTCAGCGCAAGGAACGTCATGTTGAGTACGTTTTCGCAATGGACGTTGTTGCAGCAGCAGATGTCCTTCATACCCTCGATTTCGGGCTGGCCGAGCACCTTGGTCGCCATGTCCCATGGAAACTGATCCTGTCCGGCGGGCACCGGTGTGTGGGTGGTGAAGGCGCACAGATCGCGCACCGTTTCGAGATCACTTTCGTTAAAAGCATCGCGTCCGGCGCCGCGGGCCTGTTCGTTCAGCAGCTCCATCGAAAGCAGCGCGGCGTGGCCTTCATTCATGTGGAACCGCTCGATTTCATGGTAGCCGAGCGCACGCAGGGCCTGCACGCCGCCCATGCCGAGAATCACCTCCTGACAGAGGCGGTAGTGCTTGTCTCCGCCATAGAGATAGTGCGTCAGTGTGCGATCCCATTCGCTGTTTTCCTGCAGGTCGGCATCAAGCAGATAGACCGGAACCGTTGCTCCTTTCACACCAACCACCTCATACGTCCAAATGCGCAGGTGGACCTGCCGGCCTTCAATACTGACGGAAACCCGCTCCGGGTTCTCGGTCAGGAAATCCTCGACGACCCAGGCGACCGGTTCCTCGGTCTGCCAGCCGGAGGGGTCGAGGTGCTGGTAGAAATAGCCTTTGCGGTGAATCAGCGAAACGGCGACCATCGGCAGATCCAGATCGGCCGCGGAGCGCAGGGTGTCGCCGGCCAGCATGCCCAACCCCCCGCTGTAGGTCGGCATTTCCGGCCGCAGGGCCATTTCCATCGAAAAATAGGCAATCAGCCGTTCGCCGTTCATATCGCGCTCCTTCCATCTCTGTCGGATCGATCCGCATTATGGCAGTCCTGACCGGCGGGGGAAAGCGATATTTAAACCTGATCCCCATTTACATTGAATGGGCCTGCTTATAAAGTCCGCCGCTTATTTTTACCGGGAGAAGCTTCATGGATTGGAAGGCATTGGCAAACAGGATTCTGGATGGCGGCGAGCCGATTACCCGCGACGAGGCGCTGGCGGTGCTCAACTCGTCCGACGACGAACTGCTCGATGTGCTGCAGGCAGCCTATCTCATCCGCAGGAATTTTTTCGGCAAGAAGGTCAGCCTGCATGTGCTCAAAAATGCCAAGAGCGGTGCCTGCCCGGAAGACTGCTCGTTCTGCAGCCAGTCCAAGACGTCCACGGCGGAGGTGGAGGAATATGCCATGCAGACGGCCGACGAAATCGTGGCCGGTGCGAAGGAGGCCACGGACATGCAGGCGCTGCGCTACTGCGTTGTCACCAGTTCGCGCGCACCCTCCGAAAACGAACTGCAAATCATCACCGAGGCCGCTTCGCGCATCAAGGCCGAGAATCCGCAGCTCGAACTGTGTGCCTCCATGGGTTTCCTGACCGAAGAGAAGGCGCAGCGCCTCAAGGATTCCGGCGTCGATCGCTTCAACCACAACCTCGAAACCTCCGCCAATTTCTATCCGTCTATCTGCTCGACCCATAAATTCGAGGATCGGGTCGAAACCGCCAGGACCGTCAAGAAGGTCGGGCTCGATCTCTGCTGCGGTGGACTGATCGGCATGGGTGAAAGTCTCGAAGACCGCGTCGATCTCGCGATGTCGCTCAAGGAGCTTAAGACCGACTCCGCCCCGATCAACTTTCTTGATCCGCGCGAGGGCACCGGGCTGGAGGGCAGTGCGCGCGTTACGCCGAACGACTGTCTGCGAACGCTCTGCATGTTCCGCTTCGTGCTGACCTATGCCGAAGTGCGCATCGCCGGCGGACGCGAAACCTGCCTGCGCGATCTGCAGCCGCTCTCGCTCTATCCCGCCAACTCTATGTTCACCAACGGCTACCTGACCACCGGCGGGCAGGATTTTAACGCGGACAAGCAGATGATCGAGGATTCCGGCTTTGAAGTCGGCCACCTCGTCAACGCCTAGACGGCAGAGCTGCGCTGTTGCGTGATTGCACGCAGAATTCAATTTGACGAAGCGGATTTATACACGTAAAAAATAACTTTGGTATACAATACATCTGACCCAAGGTGAGGAGTGAGAGGAAGTATGAAAAATAGTCTAGTTGTAGCCGTTATTGTAATGCTCTGTGCCGTGAGCCATGGATCGGTCACCGAGGATATGTACAGCCGCTGTTATGCGCACGGAATCGAAAAGGTCAAGCAGGGGAATCTGGAAGCGGCGCGTGTGAGTTTTCAGCAGGCCCTGGGCTTCAAGCCCGGCGATACGAACGCCCTGAAGGGTATTCAGCTGATCGATGCGCGGTACAAATATAGTCAAGCGTACGCCCAGGCCGTCGAACAGGTTAAACAGGGCAATCTGGAAGCCGCACGCTCCAATTTTGAGCAGGCCCTTGCCCTCCGGCCCAATGATCCGGCCGCCCAAAAAGGCATTCGCCTTATCGATGAGCGGAACACCTATAATGAATTGTTCTCCCGGGCGGTTGAGCAGGTAAAGCAGGGTGAGCTGGAAGCAGCACGTCTGAGCTTTGAACAAGCCCTCGCTCTCAAGCCCAATGATGCGAACGCCCTGAAAGGCATTCAGCTGGTCGATGAGCGCCTGAATGCGGCCGAGGCTGCTGCCGAGGACGCGGCGTTGACGCCGGCAAACGAATAATCAAACACACCAGCTTCTCCAGTTCGGTCGAGTTGATCCGCGCGCCTGGAGTCGGAAGATATGCGACACTTAAGAACAGTGTCCATGCCGTTGCTGGAATTAAGGTCAAATTTAACGACCGATCTGCTACTGTATAGCCGCCCGTTGCCGGGCGGCTTTCTTATTAGGCGGGTGTTTACTTCGGAAGCTTCTCTGGTAGGATGCCGCGTTAATTAAGCCATCGAAGGAAAGGATTTTACTATGCGCAGCGACAAGACAAAAAAAGGGATCGAACGGGCTCCGCACCGCAGTCTGATGCGGGCAACCGGAATGACGTCGGAAGACATCAAGAAACCGTTCATTGCCATTTGCAACTCGTTCAATGAAG
>JABDQT010000108.1 GCA_013042165.1 Kiritimatiellales bacterium
GTTTCCGAATCGTCCGTCGCCGCCGGCATCCGCCGCATCGAGGCCGTAACCGGAATGGAAGCCCTGAGCTGGTCCGCGCAGGAACACGAGCTCCTGACCAATCTCAGCCAGAGCCTCTCCGTCAAACCGGCCGATCTGCCCGAACGCATCAAAGCCATGGCCGACCAGGCCCGTGCCGCCGAAAAGCAGTTGAAGGATGCGCGCATGCAGGCCGCTGTGCACGGCATTGAAGCACTGCTCGAAAAAGTCGAAACCCTTTCACTGACCGACAAGGTCGATGACATGCCGCTGCTCGCCGCTACCGCCGGCGAAGTGCCGATGGACGCTTTGCGCGAATTGATGGACCGTCTTCGGCAGAAGCTCGATAGCGGCGTTATTATTCTCGGTAGCCATGCCGACGGCAAAGCCTGCTTCATGTGTTCCGTCAGCGAAGATCTTGTGGGCGAGGGCATCCATGCCGGCAAGTTGATCGGCGCGGTGGCCAAGCTCGCCGGCGGCGGGGGAGGCGGCAAGCCCGACAAGGCGCAGGCCGGCGGCAAGGATGGTTCCAAGGTGGCCGATGCCATCAAGGCTGTGCCCGGACTGCTCAAGGAGATGCATAGCTAAGATCAAGGGAGACTCATGAGAAAAATCGCGCTGATACTCCTTCTTCTTCTGGCCGGTTTTCTGGCTTGGGGGCTGCTCACTGCCGGCAACGTCACCTTGATGGTTAACGGAAAGGAAGTGGTGGGGCCGATGGCCGCGGTGCTCGGCGGCTGGGGATTCCTGATCGCCACGGTTACGTTATGGTGCGCGGCGATCGTCATGGCATTTGTGCTGGCCGGTGTCGGCCTGTTGATCGTGGGCTTGTTTCTGTTGATAGGTCTCGTTCTTGCGACACTCCTTTTTCCGTTTCTATTGCCCCTGCTGTTTCCGCTGTTCATCGTATGGCTTTTTGTCGCCGGCGTGCGGAAAAGCGCAGCGCCAGCGGATAAGAATCCTTCCTAATCAACCTTCCCGTTTCTGTTAATTGGATTTTGTCCAAAGAAGCCGGTTACCGGACGTCTGGTTGACCGTCCGAGCGGCGGATGGTATTCACAGGGTAACTCCGCGTCGTGCGGTCAACCGGAAACGGAAGGGAAGGGTCGTTATGAATACTTCAAGCAAATGTTCACGTTCAGATTTCTTCAAAGGCGCCGGTGTAATTGCGGGAGCCTCCGTGGTGGCGGGTAGCAGCGTGCAGGCCGCTGAGGAAAATGCCGGCAAGCCGGCTGTTGCACTGCGTAAACTCGGCAAGACCGGGCTTAAGGTGCCGGTCGTATCGTTAGGTACCGGTCCCGGGCAGGAGGTCAATGTCATGAAGTTTGCCATTGCTCAGGGCATGAACTTTATCCACACCTCCGTGGGATACAAGAAGGGCCAGTCCATTCAAAATGTCGCCGAAGCCATCAAGGGGCAGCGCGACAAGGTTGTGCTCGGCCTGAAGATCACCTGGGAGCCGGATGATGACCAGGCCATGGACAAAGCGCTCGAGACGCTGGGTGTGGACAGCGCGGACGTCGCCTTTTTCAATATCCATGAGGCCGATCAGGTACGCGATCCGAAGTACCGCCGAGGCGCCGAACGCTGGAAGAAAATGGGTAAGTTCAAACATATCGGTCTCACCACCCACAAGGAAACGGCAGAATGTCTGAAGGCCGGCCTGGATGAAGGATTTTACGATGTCATCATGCCGTCCTATACGCTCAGCATGGAGGAAGAGTTTCTGCCCATCTTCGAACGGGCCGAAAAGGCAGGCCTTGGAATCATCCTGATGAAAACGCACAAGAACCTGACCGGTTCCGAGTTCGAGGTAACGCCCCACTATCTGGCGACGACCGGCATCACGACCATTAATCGCGGTGTATCCTCCTTCGCGGACATCAAGAAAATGATCGAGGCTTCAAAGGCTCCGCTGGACAAGCAGGCGGGCATCCGTTTGCGGGCATCGGCGCAGGTTGCGATGAGCGGGCACTGCCGGATGTGCGGTGAGTGCGAGACGGCCTGTCCGCAGGGCTTCCAGGTGGCCGACGTGGTGCGCTGTTCCGACTATTATCTGGAGCATGCGGAATATGTGGAAACCGCCTACGACACCTATCGCGGCCTGGCGCGGACTCCGCGGACCGACCTTTGCGGCGACTGCAACCTCTGCGAGCGCGCCTGCCGAAACGGTGTTCCCGTGGCGCACCATATCCGTCGTGCCGAAACCGTGCTGGCCTAGGAATCTTATTACGATGCCTGGCCGCTTTTTTCTGATTACCGGATGGCTTTTTCCGCTTGTTCTGGTGTTGCTGTTTATCGTCAAGGGGCGTTACTACAACCCCGATTTCTTCGTGCCGCCGGTGTCAGCGATCTCCGCGCTGCCTTTTCCGGCGACCGTGGGCGATTGGGTGCTCGAAGGAGGGGAGTCGCGGCCCGGCGACAGCATGTTTGAAGTGATCAACGGCAAGGCGGACTATTACCTGCAATAC
>JABDQT010000109.1 GCA_013042165.1 Kiritimatiellales bacterium
TATATTGCGTCTCTGTAGTGTTGGTCAGCTCGTGCACATCTTCGCGCAGATTACGGCCCGAGACATCCTCATATACAAAGTCGGAACCGACAAACGAAGTGCGCTTGTCGCCCGGTGCAATGCTGCGTTTGAGGTTTAGCGCTGGCAGCCACATCCAACGGCTGTCGTCCCTGCCCTCGGCCACTTCCTTCCAGACGAGGAAAACCTGCTTGTAGAGGTCGGCCGGCTCCTTGAAGTAGACATAGAATTTCTGGGTGCCGCCTTCGGTATTCATACGCAGCAGCGCAAACTTGCGCGTGCGGATGGAGCCGCTCTTGTCAATAATGTTCATCTCGACCTCGGCGCGTCCATCATCGCCGGCATAATATGCCGTCTCATTCGCCTTGTTGACAATCTCTTCCACCGTCAGTTCCGCAACAGCCATCAATGGCCCGATCAGCAGTACGGCCAGGATAAGTTTATTCATTTTAGTCCTCCGAGGAGTTGTTGGTTTTGAACAGATATTTCTGTAGCCCTGTAATGAGCGCCGCGAGGATGAAGAGGGTGGCAATCCATGAAACCGCCATGATGGTGGCGAGAAAGAAGCCGACGGTTTTGTAGGGTACCAGCGGGGCAAACAGCAGCGGCGTGAAGCCGATGGAAATAATAATTGCGTTGCGGCTGATGGCCATGGCCGGCTCCTGGAACATGTGGCCGATGGCCTCCTTCCAGCTGCCGAACTTCTTTGTCAGCTCACGGGAACGCTCCAGGAAGTGGATCGCGAAATCGACGCTCAGTCCCAGCGTCAGCGAGGAGAGCACGGCAACGGGCATGTCGTAGTCCTTGCCCACAAGGCCGATGAGTCCGTAGATGAAGGTGATCGTCACGCTCAGCGGAATCATGGCCAGCAGACCGAAAAGCGGGGAGCGGAACAGCACCATCATCATAATCAGCACAACCACGAAACTGCTGAGCAACGAGTTGAGCATGCCGGCGACCATCTTGTCCTGCCATACGACATTGAGGTAGGTAAGCCCAGCCCAGCCCACATCAAGTTCCACCGGTGCCGGATTTTCGGCCATCCAGTTTTCAATGTCTTCAACCACGGCCTGCATATCGGTATTGTCACCGCTCTGGAGCTGGATCCAGATATTCACCTCGTTGTAATCCTTGGTGACCAGGTGGAAAAGGCTGTCCTTTTTCTTCATGCCTTCGAGCTGGGTGAATACCTGCGCAACGGCTGAAGGATTGGGCGGGATGGCGTAGAAGGCGCTGTTGCGCTCGGTAGATTCCGAGGCATCATAATTCAACTCATAGGTTGCTTTCTTGAGTGCATCAACGGCCGAACTGGTTTTTCCAACGATCGTAATATCGGTCAGAGATCTCTGAAGCTGGTCGATGTAAGCCAGCAGCTCGGGGCGCTTGAAGGCCGGCGCACTGGCCGCGGCGCGAGCGTCATAGAGAAAATCCACGAAGGAGAGCGCGACATATTCATCCACAATATCCAACGCCTTGTTCTGCAGTGCTTCACCTTCCAGGGATTGAAAGCCCGTCATGCGGTCGGCGAATTTTTTGCGAGTGGTTTCATCGCTTTTATCAGCGATGGCGGCGGAAAGTTTTGTAAAATCAAGACCATCGGGCTGGAGATAGACAATCGCGTCTCCCAGTTCGTTCCAGACACCGGATACCTGTTCGTCCAGACCTTTGGCGGCCTCGGTCAGATCGCCGAAACAACGCTCGATATCGGCATTTTCCAGGGACTGGAATTTCGTGTTTGTTTCGTCCAGCAACTGCAGGAAGATGGCGGATGCTTCGGGCAGTGTATCGGTGAACCGTTCGATGGCGGCGTTGCGTATGAAGTCGATCCGCTCGGCGCAGGTGAGCGTTAGAATCTGTTGCGGCCTGAGCGTGAGGTAGGCGGTGTAGGTGCCGCCAAAGTGGTCATTGAGTACACGGTCGGCCACCCGGATGCGGTGGTTCTGCGTGAACCATTTGACCGGGTTGTCGTTGACCTTTATTTTCGAGATGCCGACAGTAGAGACCGCAATCACGATCATGGTGAAGGCCAGAATCAGCTTCCAGCGTTTATAGGAGAACCCGCCAAGCCAGCGCAGTGTCCAATCGAGACGGGAAGAGTTGGTTTCGCAACTGTCCTGATCCTGCACATGACACACCCCTTCGAGCGACTTTGTCCGGACGAACAGCATGATGTACGCTGGTACGAAAGTCATGGTGAGTAGCCACGCGAGTCCGACCCCGAACGCCACATGCAGGCCGAAAACCCGTACGGGAGGAATCGGGGTGGTGGCCAGCGAGGCAAAACCGGCGATGGTGGTCAGCGAGGTATAGAGCATCGGCATGAAGAGATGCCCGACCACGTGCTTAATGGTTTCTGCCTTATCGCGGAACCGGTGATACGAATCAAAGAATTCGCTGAGAATATGCACGGAATCGGCGACGGAGATCGGCATCAGGAAGATGGCAATCATCGAACTCATGATGTGCACATCAAAGCCGAGGCCGATCAAGAGACCCATGGTGGCGACGACGCTGATGACAGCAACCAGCATGGGTGCAATGATCAGCGACAGGCGGCGGAAGAAGAAAAGCAACAGCAGGAAGATCGCCAGCCCGGCCAGCGGTGCCGAGGTGGCCATCTGCACCAGCATTTCCACGCCGAAGGTATCCTGAGCAACCGGCTGGCCGGTGATGTAGACCTGATCGGCGCCATCCCAATCCTCGGTTAGCTTTTCAACGAGGTTCGCCACATTGTAGGAATAGGTCTTGGCGGTAATCGGAATGTAGAGCGCGATAGCCTTGCTGTCTTCTGCAACGAGTGTACCCTTATAGAGTGGGTTGTTCATGGCATCGTCGCGGATGGTCAATGCCTGCTCGCGAGTGGCGGGTGCTTCCTCCATCAGGTATTCGATGGCGAGCTGACCCCGGTCAGCCTGCTTAATGTTGTCGACGACGCTCGGGCTGATGATTTCCGGTGCGATGATCGCCGAGTTGCCTTCTGCGTCGAACAGGCGGTTGACGTCGTTGCCGAATACCTTGGCCAGTGCGCGGTTCCAGGCGCTTTTGGATTCAAGCGCCGGGGCGTAGGGTTGGCCGTCGCGCATCACTTCCGGCAGGCCATCCGCATTCCTGCGC
>JABDQT010000234.1 GCA_013042165.1 Kiritimatiellales bacterium
GCTTGGCGGCGAGGTGCCCGAAGACGGCATTGGCCAGGCCAAGGTTGCCTTCGGAATTCTCGAAGTCGATCGGGTTGACCTTGTGCGGCATGGTGGAGGACCCGACCTCGCCCTTGACGGTCTTCTGGCCGAAGTAGGCCATCGAGATGTAGGTCCAGATGTCGCGATCGAGATCGGTCAGGATGGTGTTGAAGCGGCAGATGGCGTCGAACAGTTCGGCCATGTAGTCGTGCGGCTCGATCTGGGTGGTGAAGGGGTTTTGCTTGAGCCCCAGCTGCTCTTCGATGACGCCCCGGCTCAACGCGGGCCAGTCGACCTTGGGATAGGCCGAAAGATGCGCGTTGTAGTTGCCGACGGCGCCGTTGAGCTTGCCGAGGATCACCACCGCATCGATCTTCTGTTTCTGAATTTCAAGACGGTTGGCAAAAACCGCGAGCTCCTTGCCGATGGTGGTGGGCGATGCGGTTTGCCCGTGGGTACGGGCCAGCATCGGAACGGTTTTCCACTCCCGGGCATAGGCCTTGAGCCGGTCGATGATCTCCTGCTGACGCGGCAGCAGTACCGCGAGACCGTCCTTGAGCATAAGCGCATGGGACAGATTGTTGATGTCCTCGGAGGTGCACGCAAAGTGCAGAAACTCCGAGAGCGCTTCCAGCGAGGTGCCCTCCAGTTTCTGCTTCAGGTAATATTCGACGGCCTTAACATCGTGGTTGGTGGTGCGCTCGATTTTCTTGACCTTTTCGGCCTCGATCGGCGTGAAATCGTCGACGATGCCCATCAACAGGGCGGTTTCATCGTGGTTCAGTTCCCGACATTCCGGGATCCCCTTTTCGTGGCAGAGGGCAAGCAGCCAGAGCACTTCGACGCGTACCCGGTTGCGCACGAGTGCATATTCGGAAAAACATTCGGTCAGCGCGGACACTTTGTCGGCATAGCGCCCGTCTATCGGGCTGATGGCTGTAATCATCTCTCTCTCCCCTTAAAACTATTAGCAAGCGCTGAATATAAACGGGTGGGCGAAAGATGAAAACCTCGGAGTGCGCAGAAAAGCGCACTCCCCTCGGGAAATCAGAAACGACGGCCGGGGGTCTGGAAACGCTTTTCCTGCTGCTTTTCGCGTTTCGCCTTTTCGAGATCGACCGGATTGAAATCCTCATCGAAGATCGCACCCTTCTTGGATCCGATGATGGCATCCGCATTCTTTTCAAAATCGAGCTTGCTGCATTTCATGGCGATCCTGTTGCCCTGTTTGTCGCGAACGACGGCAATATAGCCTTTGTACTCGATTCCCCTTTCCATCCCCGCCTGCGCAGACGTGAGGTTGACCTCGTTGCCCGAGAACGTGTGCTGATTTTTGTTTTCAGTAGTGAAGGTAAACCGCGATGCGGCACGATCGATCACAACATATCCATCGTGCTGCTCGGGCTGCCCCATCAAATATACGATGGCCTGCAACGGGGCCTCATAGGGTGCCGGACTCGATTTTTTGAGAGTGACTGTGGCCACTATGCTTTCTTCCTGGATTTGCACGCCCCCTCTGCGGCGCATCCCCTTATCCATGTCCGTGTTGGTGCGGTCCACTTTGGCCGATACGGAAATATCGATGCGCGGAGGTGTCAGAAGCACGGCATGGCGGCGGTCCTTTTCACTCAGGGTGTCGAGCGAAACCTTGATTTCGCTGCCGTCTTCAAGTCGCAATACCACCCGATCGCCTGTGGTCGCAACATGCTCGGCCAGAATGACTTTACCACTCTGATCCTTCCATTCACGCAACTCCGCCATCGCGGAAACTGTGCCGCCAAAAACCAGCAGTGCAACTACTCCAAACCGAAACGTGTTATTCATGGTATATCTCCTTTTCATGAGAAACATTACAAACCAATAAACGGATTGCACAGAAGAAAATTGCGGGGAAAGATGCGTCAGTTGAAAACCTTACGGGCAGGGACGGCTGTCCCATTCGTCCGCGCCCCGCTTTGCGAGGGAGCCCCGTCTTCAGCGGGGCGGCGGTGTGGGGACACACCGTCCTACCATTGGCATGCACCCGGCAAGACCGAATTTGCTCTCGGCCAACCTACAGGCTTGAGAGAAGGTTCGCCCACTGCTCATGCGCGCGCTGGAGGGCTTGAGCCCGATGGGAAATTCGGTTTTTAACCTCGGAATCCAGCTCGGCAAAGGTCTCGGAATAGCCATCGGGAACAAAGAGCGGATCGTAGCCGAATCCATTTTCCCCACGGAGTTCCTCGATAATCACACCGGGGCATTCACCATCGACTGTTTGTGCGCTCCCGCCGGGATCGGAGAGCGCAATGACGGTGCGAAACCGGGCCGAACGGCTTTCTTTTCCGCTTAGCTCGCGCAAAAGCTTTTCGTTGTTGTCCGCATAGGAGCATTCTTCGCCGGCATAACGGGCGGAGTAGACTCCGGGTGCGCCGCCAAGCGCTTCTACCTCCAGACCGGAATCATCGGCCAGGGCCCAGCATCCGGTGGCCTGCGCAATTTCGACCGCCTTCTTAACGGCATTACCTTCGAGCGTATCACGATCCTCGACCACATCGGGAATGTCGGGAAAATCAAAGGCAGAGAGGACTTCGAGTTCCTGAAAATTAAAAATCGAGCGGATCTCTTCAAGTTTGTGGGCGTTGCGGGTGGCGATGATTAGTTTCATGGGAGGTGGTTTTAAGTGTTAAGATTCAGGTTTAAAGTAAAAGCTCTGCCGGTTCCATGCTGAGCATGCTCAAAACCTAACACTTAAAACTTAACCACTTAAAACAAAAAGGCTCTGAATCCATAAGATTCAGAGCCTTGTAAAATGTAAAACCGGCTACGTGCTACTCTCCCGAGGTCTACCCCTCAGTACCATCGCCGCTGAGACCCTTCACTTCTGTGTTCGGAATGGGAACAGGTGTTTCCTTCTCGCTATAGTAACCGGAAAATTATTCAAAAAATCCAACTGCATAGTATTGAAATAACAGCAACGCGCTGCATGCCTTAATAAAAAAATTAAGATCAAGCCTCACGGCTAATTAGTACTGGTTAGCTCAATGCATCACTGCACTTTCACGCCCAGCCTATCAACGTCCTAGTCTTGAACGAGCCTTGAGTGCTCCGAAGAGCAAGGGAAGTCTTATCTTAGAGGGGGCTTGGCACTTAGATGCCTTCAGCGCTTATCCTTTCCATGCGTAGCTACCCAGCGATGCCGTTGGCACGACAACTGGAACACCAGAGGCATGTTAATCCTGGTCCTCTCGTACTAAGGAGTAATCTCTTCAAACTTCCTGCGCCCACGGCGGATAAGGACCAAACTGTCTCACGACGTTCTGAACCCAGCTCGCGTACCGCTTTAATTGGCGAACAGCCAAACCCTTGGGACCTTCTCCAGCCCCAGGATGCGATGAGCCGACATCGAGGTGCCAAACGATTGCGTCGATGTGGACTCTTGGCAATCATCAGCCTGTTATCCCCGGAGTACCTTTTATCCGTTAAGCGACGGCGCTACCACTAGCTACCGCCGGATCACTTAGACCTGCTTTCGCACCTGCTCGACTTGTAGGTCTCGCAGTCAAGCACCCTTATACCTATACGCTCTTCGCATGATTGCTGACCATGCTGAGGGTACCTTTGTGCTCCTCCGTTACTCTTTGGGAGGAAACCGCCCCAGTCAAACTGACTCCCAGACACTGTTCCACGCCCCGATTCAGGGGATCGTAGTTAGAAATTCAATAAACCGAAACTGGTATTTCACCAATGGCTCCACACCTCCTGACGAAGATGCTTCAAAGCCTCCCAGCTATCCTACATACGACATATCAAATTCCAATGTCAGGTCACAGTAAAGGTTCACGGGGTCTTTCCGTCCTGCCGCGGGTATCCGGCATTTTCACCGGAACTACAACTTCACCGAGATTGTTGTTGAGACAGTGCGAAGATCGTTACACGATTCGTGCAGGTCGGAACTTACCCGACAAGGAATTTCGCTACCTTAGGACCGTTATAGTTACGGCCGACATTCACCAGGGCTTCGGTTTAGAGCTTCGGAACAAGTCCTAACCCCTTGCCTTAACCTTTTGGCATTGGTCACGTGTCACACCATATACTTCCTCTTGCGAGTTCGCATAGTGCTATGTTTTTGATAAACAGTCGCCTTCGCCTCTTCACTGCGCCTCAAACAAACATCGCAAGTAAATTACTAGCCTGTTTGAGGACCCCTTCTTCCGAAGATACGGGGTTAATTTGCCGAGTTCCTTAACAACTTTTCTCT
>JABDQT010000235.1 GCA_013042165.1 Kiritimatiellales bacterium
CTTCAGACGCGTAATACTCGCCTTGGGTTTCCCGTAGGCAGCTAGCAACTCATAGATAAATTCATCCTGTTCCGGCAAATCTTCCAACAGCAGCCGCACATTCTCCGCAACATCCGCATACTTCATAAACACCCCGTAACCACACATACAAAACTGGAAAAATCTTAAAGGTCAGTACGCCATTCAGCAAGCCCAACCCTTGGAAAGATGTTTTTAGGAGGTCGGAAGCTTTAGTTTTTTTGCTAGGCAGGTATATTGCCGGGCCATTGGGCATAAAGCGCTTGGCATTGGGCGCAAGAATTCCGCGACCAGACAGCCGCATGCGACTCATTTTCGAGAAAAGGGTCAGTCCGCCTAATTCGTTATTATTAAATTAAACACCTGCTCTGTGCACTCCGCGCCTCTGCGAGAGACCAATACCCCATGAGCAGTATCTTTATTTGAGCAGCGATTGAAAATAGCCGGGGATCGGGGTTTCGAAGGTCATCGTTTCCCGGGTGAACGGATGGGTGATGGTTAGCCGGGCGGCATGCAGGCAGAGCCGTTTATCGTCCTTTTGCCGGGTGCCGTATTTCTTGTCGCCCACCACCGGGCAGCCCAGATCGGCCAGGTGAACGCGAATCTGGTTTTTCCGGCCCGTCATCAGATCGACCTCCACCAGGCTGCAGCCGGCCGATTCTTTCAGCACCGTGTAGGCCGTCCGGGCAAACTTTCCTTTTTCGGGATCGGACACGGAATACATTTTATGAATGCTGTTCTCGGCCAGAAACGAAGTGATCATGCCCTTCTTTTCGGGCATCGATCCGCGCACGACGGCATAGTATTTCTTTTTAAAGTGGGCCCATTCATCCTGTAGAAACTTTTTGGCCTGCTCGCTCTTGGCAAAGACCAGTATACCGGAGGTGTCGCGATCCAGCCGGTGCACGATGTAGATCCGGTTTTTCGACTTGGAGTTTCCCTTGCGCACATAGTCGTTCAACAGATAGTGCGCGGTATTCTCGCGGACGGTCTCGCTGCCCACCGACAGCAGACCGCAGGCTTTGTCCGCCACCAGAATATCCCAGTCCTCGTAGAGGATGGTCAGCCCCTTGGGATGGAACTTTTTGGGCGGTTGCTTGAATGGCTTCTTCTGTTGCATTTCAGTCCTGTTTTAAAACTAGTTCACCACGAAGGCAGAAAGATAAAACCTCTTCACTACAGGAGATTAGGCAGAATAATTTGGAGGCAAAATAATTTCCGTACCCATGTGCAGGAGACTCTGAATCATTGCCGCATCGCTGCCGTCTCTTCGTGTTTGTCATAAAATTGTTCTGCCTCAAAATTATTCTGCCTGATATTTTTTACCCCTCCTAAATCAGTGGCCCTCTGAGTCCTCTGTGGTTAAAATACTATTTTTCTCCTAAGGTTTTCATTTTAGGGAGCACGGGCTTCGGCGGCTCGTCAATGGGTTTGGGCTTTTTAGTGCGGCGGCCCGGCCTGACCAGAATTTCCATATAGAAAGATTTCAGCCCGCGCTGCTCTATATCGTTGATGCAGCCGTCGATCTCGGAGAGATGGATCCCTTTTGCCTCGGCTTCGGTATCGCCGAACCGGCAGTCGAAATCCCAGAAATCGACCCCTTCCGGCAGCTCCTTGCGGCGCTCGCGCTTAATATATTTGCGGATCTCGTTTTTCACCGCTTCCACCATGCGCGGGTATTTAATCTTTTCGTGAGTCAGGTCGAAGCTCTTTTTCATATCAGGTTCCCTGGATTGTATTCCTGTTTCAAAAAACATGTGTACCACAGAGCACGCAGAGGAACACGGAGGAAAGAAAGGAACTGATCCACTGATTCCACGGATGACTCTGATGAAGAAAAAGCATATTTCACGCAGAGGCGCAGAGAACGCGGAGAAATTTTTGTTATCTATGTGCTCTCTTGTGGCGATTACTCCACATGAGCGGTATCTTGTTAATCCTGTCAGAAAAACATCAGTCGCAGGGTTCGCTTCAATTGGATTGGCTCATAGAGCCAACGCTACAACACCCCTGCGTCTTTGCGCGAGATTACTTCTTAGACAGGATTCGTACCGATTCCATTCTATTTCTTTTCGGCGAGCCAGATGGTGTGGCGCCGCCCTTTGGTCTTGCGGGCGCGGACGGTGTGTTCTTCGATGCTGAAGCCGGCACCGCGCAGCCGTTTGGTGAATGATTTATCGGGCTCGGCCGACCAGACCCCGAGCAGCCCCCCGGGTTTGAGCGCGGCCTTGGCGGCGGCGATCCCACCGCGGGAGTAAAGCCGGTCATTCCCGGCGTGCGTGAGCCCGTCGGGTCCGTTGTCGACATCGAGCAGGATGGCGTCGAAGGTGCCGCGCTTTTCCTTGATGACCTGCGCGACATCCGCTTCGCGGACGGTGGCGCGCGGATCGGCCAGCGGTTGGCCGGCGAGGTCGGCCAGGTGGCTGCGGTTCCATTGGATGACGGCGGGGACAAGCTCGGCCACGATCACTTCGGCCCCGGGGCCGAGGTGGTCGAGGGCGGCGCGCAGCGTAAAGCCCATGCCGAGTCCCCCGATCAGTATCCGCGGCGTCGTGCGATCGCGCAGCTGCCGGCAGGCCAGCTCGGCGAGGGCCTCTTCGGACCCGTGCATCCGGCTGTTCATCAGCTCTTCGTTTTT
>JABDQT010000237.1 GCA_013042165.1 Kiritimatiellales bacterium
GAAAAGGCCAAGATTGCCCGCGAAGAACGCCAGAAGAAGGAAGCCGAAGAGAAGAAAAAGCGCGAAGAGGTGCTGAAGAAGATCAAGGAGCAGAAAAAGAAAACCGACGAAGCCAAGAAGGCTGAAAAGGCCGAGAAAGCAGCTGCTGCCAAGGTTGCGGCCGTTGCCGCCACCCCGGAAGAAGCGCCTGCAAAGGAGCCTAAGACTGAAAAGGCCGCTCCGGTTGCGAAAGAAGCACCTGCTGACGTGTCCGCCGAAGAACCGAAGGCGGAAGCCCCAGCGAAGACGGAGGAGCCCAAGGCGGAAGACGTGAAGGAAAAAGCCGCCACAGAGGAAGCTCCAGTTGTTGAGGAAGCTCCGGCAGAAAAGCCAAAGAAAGCTAAAAAAGAAGCCGCGGCTGTTGAAGAGGTAAAGGACGAAGCTTCCGCCTCCGCCGAGGCTACGGCGGACAAGCCCGCTGAAAAAAAATCTGACG
The DNA here is from genome assembly GCA_013042165.1 of Kiritimatiellales bacterium. Lineage (GTDB taxonomy): Bacteria > Verrucomicrobiota > Kiritimatiellia > Kiritimatiellales > Pontiellaceae > Pontiella. Next base: position 476 of record JABDQT010000237.1, read on the forward strand.
ATAATAAAGACGCATAATTCAGGAGATTTATAATAATGGCTATTACGACAAGTATGATCAAAGAACTCCGCGACGCCACCAGCCTGGGTATCGCGGACTGCAAGAAGGCGCTGGAGGAAACCAATGGTGATTTTGACGGTGCCGTTAAGATTCTTCGCGAAAAAGGTGCGGCTGTTGCCGCCAAGCGTGCGAGCAAGGAAGCCAAAGAAGGTAATGTTGCTGCAATCGTAGCGCCCGGTGCACAGAGTGCCGGTATGATTGAAATCAACTGCGAAACCGACTTTGTGACCCGCAACGAAGATTTCCAGGCATTCGTGGAAGAGCTGCGTGGCGAATCACTCAACTTTGAATCCGACAAGATGGCCGAAGGTGTGGCAGAGCAGGTTGAAGCCAAGATGGCCTCCATCGGCGAAAAGATCCAGTTCCGCCGCAACATCAAATGGGATGTCGAGGGAACCGGCTCTATCACCTCCTATATCCACATGGGCGGCAAGGTCGGCGTACTGCTGGAACTCGGCTGCGAAAAAGCTGAAACCATCGAAAACCCCGTCTACAAGGAACTTGCAAAGGACCTGACCCTGCATGTCGCCGCTGCTGCGCCGGAATACCTCAACCGCGAGGAGGTTCCCGCCGAAACCGTCGAAGCGGAAAAAGATATTTTCCGCAAGCAGCTCGACGGCAAGCCGGAAAACATCATCGACAACATTCTCAAGGGGAAGATCAATAAATATTTCTCGCAGATCTGCTTCCTTGAGCAGGGCTTCGTGAAGGAAGACAAAGTTTCCATTACTGCTCTGATTGAGGAGAAGGCGAAGGAAATCGGTGATACGCTGACGGTCAAGCGCTATGCGCGCTACCAGCTTGGTGCATAAACCACAGCCTTCAGCACACGAAAAGCCCGTCATTACGACGGGCTTTTTCTTTGCCCGTCCCAGACAGGCGGGGGAGAGGAACGAAGAAGCAATTTTGTGCGAATATTGCCCTTGCCAAGGTAGAGGCGTTTAACTATCTTCTGCATCTCATTTCTTAAACGGCTGTGTAGCTCAGTTGGCAGAGCAGCGGAATCATAATCCGCTTGTCGGTGGTTCAAGTCCACTCACAGCCACCACTTTCAGCGACGGCGACGACCGTCGCTTTTTTCGTGTGCTGGAGTGATGCAGAACCACCGAAGGGGGTTCACTACAAGCGAAGCGCAGGAGGAATTTCGCGTAGCGAAAGCCCCGCAGGGGTGCACAGCATCCACTCCACTCACAGCCACCACTTTCAGCGACGGCGACGACCGTCGCTTTTTTTCGGTCGGATGGTTTTACGCGCTGTATGACGAGGCCGAGGTATCGCCCCCGCGACCGGTCCAGTTGGTGTGGAAAAACTCCCCGCGCGGTTTGTCGATCCGTTCATAGGTGTGCGCTCCGAAATAGTCGCGCTGCGCCTGTAGAAGGTTGGCCGGCAGTCGTGCGGCTCGATAACCGTCATAATACGCCAAGGCCGCGCTGATGGCGGGCATGGGAATGCCTAGTTCAACCGACTTCATGACCACCCTGCGCCAGGATGCCTGTGCATTTTCGACCGCATCAGTGAAGAATGGATCGAGCAGCAGGTTGACCAGGTCGGGATTAGAATCGAATGCCTCCTTGATTTTGCCAAGGAAGACCGAACGAATGATGCAGCCGCCACGCCACATGAGTGCAATACCGCCGTTATTGAGCTTCCACTCATGCTCCTCGGCCGCGGCGCGCATCAGCTGATAGCCCTGCGCGTAGGAGACGATCTTCGAGGCATACAGCGCCTGCTTCAGGTCTTCAATGAGTCCGGATTGGTCGCCATCAAACTGGATTTTTGGACCAGATAGCACCTTGGAGGCTGCAACACGCTCATCCTTGAGTGCAGAGAGGCATCGCGCGAAGACCGCCTCGCCAATCAGTGTCAGCGGCTGTCCCAGATCAAGCGCGGAAACCGCGGTCCACTTACCGGTACCCTTCTGGCCCGCCGTATCGAGTATCTGATCAATGACCGCTTCTCCATTGTCAGTTTTATAACCGAGAATATCGCGCGTGATTTCAATGAGGTAGCTGTCGAGCTCGCCCTCGTTCCACTCACCGAACACAGCATGCATCTCCTCGTTCGAGAGGCCGAGGCCATCCTTCATCATTTGATAGGTTTCGCAGATCATCTGCATATCGCCATACTCGATGCCGTTATGCACCATCTTCACAAAGTGTCCGGCACCGGTTTCCCCCACCCAATCGCAACACGGTTCCCCGTCCTCGGTGTGTGCGCAGATTTTCTGAAAGATCGGTTTCACCGCATCCCATGCATCCGGCGAGCCTCCGGGCATGATCGAAGGACCGAGCAACGCACCCTCTTCACCGCCCGATACGCCGGCTCCGATATAGAGCAGCCCCTTGCTTTCGACATAGGCTGTGCGGCGGATAGTATCGGGAAAGTGACTATTGCCGCCATCTATGATGATGTCACCCGCCTCGAGGTGCGGAATCACCTTCTCGATGAAGTCGTCAACCGCCTGGCCAGCCTTGACGAGCATCATGACCTTGCGCGGACGCTCTAGACTGGCGCACAGTTCTTCAATACTATGGCAGCCAACAACGTTTTTACCGGCCCCGCGCCCGGCTACGAAGGCATCGACCTTGGCCACGGTGCGATTGAACACAGCCACCGTAAACCCGTTGCTCTCCATATTCAGGACGAGATTTTCGCCCATCACCGCAAGTCCGATCAGTCCAATATCTG
>JABDQT010000239.1 GCA_013042165.1 Kiritimatiellales bacterium
CTGCGGCGGAGCCGCGTACATTGCAGAAGGTGCAACCGCCGGTGCCATCGGTTTCGCGATTAGGACAGCCGAGATTAAAGTCGATCGGTACGCGGTAGAGCGCCTCGCCGTGCCGTTCGATCAGGAAATCCTTGTATTGTAGATAGGGGCCGTTCATTGCCTGATGAGTAATACGGATTCGTGATAAAGAGTGATGTATACGCGACGCCCTCGTCGCATTCTTCTGCGTGATGAGATAACGCGACGAGGGCGTCGCGTCTACGTTGGAAGCTAGCGGTTAAACAATAGGCGCTGTCCTCTGATTTCATCATTGATCTGCCCGTCGGCATAGGCCAGCTGGCCGGAGACGATCGTTGCCGCAATGGACGACTGAAAGGTGACACCTTCGAAAGGCGACCAACCGCATTTGTAGAGAATGTTTTCCTTCGAGACGGTGTGCGGCTTTTCGGTGTCAACGAGCGTAAGGTCGGCCCAGTAGCCTTCGCGGATAAAGCCGCGCTCGAGCACCTGAAAGATGCGTGCAGGATTGTGCGCCGTCTTCTCGGCCACCATTTCCAGCGGGAACAATTCGAGTGCGACGGGCAGGGCGCTTTGGATGAGCGGGAGGCCGGAGGGCGCGGAGCCGTAGGGATTCTGCTTTTCTTCCCAGAGATGCGGTGCGTGGTCGGTACCGATGGTGTCGATGACGCCATCCTTGACGGCCTGGCGAATGGCCTGCCGATCGGCCGGCGTCTTGATGGACGGATTGCATTTGATGAGCGCACCCTTTGTTTCGTAGTCGTCCGAAGAAAACCAAAGCATATGCGGGCAGGCTTCGCCGGTGATCTTTTTATTTTCAACGGGGCCTGATTTAAACAGTCCGAGTTCCTTGGCGGTGGTCAGGTGCAGCACGTGGATCCGGGAATCATATTTGGTGGCCAGCTCGACGGCGAGGGCGGTGGATTGGTAACACGCTGCTTCGGAGCGGATTTTCCAGTGTTCGGAAAACGGAATGGCATCGCCGAATTTTTCGCGGGCGGCCTTTTCGTTTTCGCGGATGGTGTTGGTGTCTTCGCAGTGCAGGGAAATCGGCACCTTGACCCGGCTGAAAATATCTTCAAGCTGTTGCGCACGGTCGACCAGCAACCCTCCGGTGGAGGCGCCCATAAACAATTTGACGCCGCAGACCGTTTTGGGATCCATCGCCAGCAACTCGTCGATGTTGCTATTTGAAGCGCCGAGATGGAAGGAGTAGTTGGCTACGCTCTTAGTCGCGGCAAGCGCAAACTTCTCTTCCAGAATGTCATTCCTGATGGCGGCGGGTTTGGTATTGGGCATCTCCATAAACGAAGCGACGCCGCCGGCGACCGCCGCACGCGATTCGCTGTGCATGTCGGCTTTGACTTCAAGCCCCGGTTCACGGAAGTGGACGTGGCAATCGATCATACCCGGCAGAAGGGCTTTTCCCCCGGCGTCGATGACGGTGTCGGCCGGTTGATTGGTCAGGCTGGAGGCAATCTTTTCGATCCGACCCGCTTTGATGAAAACATCAGCGGGGCGGGAAGAACCTTCGTTCACGAGATGGGCGTTGGTGATCAGTATTGTCTGCATGCGGGGCAGAGTAGGCAAGGCAGGCATTCTATGCAAGACGCGATATGGCAGACAGGATAACAGGGATTGCAGGTTTTTTTCGCCATCCTGCTGATCGTTTAAATCCCGTAAAAAAATTAAGTCATGATCATCAGCACGATCCATGGAACCAGCACGAAGACGATGAAGACAATCTTGTAGAAGGCCAGAAACCCATACAACATTGCATTTACCGTAACCTTGCTCAGATCAAACATTCTGCCATGGACGCGATATATGAAGCCTCTGCCAAAGATACTGATCAGGGCTGTCAGCATGAATATGCCCGCATTGATGACCGTGCACCACATAAAGAATTCTTTTAGAAGTTCAAGGTTCATGGTTTGCCTCCCTTTAGTTGTATCGACAGTACGTATTTAGAAGTGTTGACTGATTCGGGATAAAATGGAAGATGCGATGCGATTTTCTATCTGGGACTATTTTGGAGTCGCCATTTCGATAAAATTATACCAAATTAGTGCCAATTAAATGTGAGGCCCGATTTCATGAGTGATTTTAGTCAGCAGCGCATATCCGATGCCGAAGCTCTGGATATGCTTCAGAACATGTCGACCCCCGAGCTGATGGCCCGCGCCGACGCCATACGACGGGCCCGGCACGGAAACAAAACCTACTATGTCCATAGCCATAACCTGAATCCGACCAATCTGTGTGTGGTGGAGTGCAACCTCTGCTCATTCTGGCGGCCGGAAGGGGCTGACGATGCATACATCACTTCGCTGGAAGATGCCCGCAAGAATCTGGAGCGGGCGCAGAACTGGAACCTGACCGATCTGCACATTGTCGGCGGCATGATTCCCGAGCTTGGCATTGAATATTACGAGAAGCTGTTTTCCCTTTCGCGCGAAATGCTTCCGGGCGTACTGCTGCAGGGCATGACGGCGGTGGAAATTCATTGGATCGCCGGCAATGCGGGCATCACTATTAAGGAATGTCTGCAGCGTCTGCAGGCCTGCGGTTTTGGTTCCATCTCCGGCGGCGGGGCGGAAATCTTTCATCCGGATATCCGCAAGAAGATCGCCACCACCAAGATACTCGCCCAGCACTGGCTGGATGTGCATCGCGAGGCGCATGCACTGGGTATTCCCACCAACGCCACGATGCTCTTCGGGCATATCGAGGAGGACTGGCATCTGATCGACCATCTTTCCCGCCTGCGTGCACTGCAGGATGAAACCGGCGGATTCCAGGCGGCCATTCCGCTTCCGTTCCAGACCAACGGCACAGCACTGGGTTTGAAATACGGTCCGTCGGGCGATCGGCAGATCCGTGTGGCGGCGATGACCCGCATCTATCTCGACAACTTTCCGCATGTGCGCATGCTGGTGAATTATATGGATCGCAAGCTGCTCGGCGTTTTGACGCACAGCGGCGTGGATGATATCGGCGGAACGAGTCTCGAGGAACGCATTGCCAAAGAGGGCGGCGCACCGCAGAGCCAGAAATTCTTCACTGCGCAGGAGATGGAGGATTTTCTGTCCAACTTGGGACACACGCCGGTGCTGACCAACAGCATTTATGAGCAGGTGGAGGGGCAGCCGGATATCAATGCCATGCCGGAGGTGCCGACCGTTTCCAGCAGATGGAAAACCATTCTTGATCGCGTCGAAGCCGGTGAGCGGATCAATGCGGAAGATGCCGCCATTATATATGACGAAGCTCCATTTCAGGAGCTCGGCCGAGTGGCCGATATCTGCCGTCGCAGAGCCGTGCCCGGCGATCAGGCAACGTACGTTTTCGACAAGAACCTGAACACGACCAATGTCTGCGTCGTCGACTGTAAATTCTGTGCCTTCTATACCAAGCAGGAAAAAGAGGATGCCTACGTCAAGAGTCCGGAGGAAATCGTGGAGCAGGTCAAGGAAGCCGCAGCCGCCGGGGCCACGCAAATCCTGATTCAAGGCGGTCTGCACCCGGAGCTCAAGCTTTCCTACTACGAAGCCTGCCTTTCCGGCATTCGTGATAATGTGGACATCTGGATTCATTCCTTATCCCCGACCGAAATCGAATTCATGGCCAAGATGGAGCACATCTCCATCAAGGAGTGCCTGCAACGCTTGAAGGATGCCGGATTGCAGTCATTGCCCGGCGGCGGTGCCGAGATTCTCAACGACGATATCCGCAGGAAGATCAGCCCGAAAAAGACCCGTTCCAAGGCCTGGCTGGATCTGATGGAAGATGCGCACTCGATTGGACTGAAGACCACGGCCACGATGGTGTATGGATTCGGTGAAACCACCGAGCAGCGCATTGAGCACTTTATGAAGGTACGCGATCTGCAGGACCGCACCGGCGGTTTTACCGCTTTCATTCCGTGGAGTTTCTCTCCGGATGAAACCGATCTCGAATGTCCGCGCCTGCAGAACGGTGTCGACTACCTCCGCCTCATCGCGATGGCGCGCATCATTCTCGACAACGTACCGCATCTGCAGGCGGGCTGGGTCACGGAAGGACCTGATGTTTCGCAGCTGGCGCTTCAGTTCGGGGCCGATGATTACGGCGGGGTACTGATGACCGAAGAAGTGGTGAGCGCAACCGGCGTGGATTACAAAGTGGATGAAGAGCTGGTGGTTCATCTCATTCGGGAAGCCGGCTGGGTGCCGACACAGCGCACCACGCAGTATGACATCATCAAAGTCTACGACGACGAAACACTGGCGAAAGCTTAAGATACTGCGAACTGTGTATTGACCAGTAACCAGAAGCTCCAGAAAATCAATACGCAATACGCAATACGCAATACGCAATACGCAATACGCAATAATAAAACCGAAGGTTTGATCCATGGCAAAAAATGTACTCGGCGGTGACCTGATCGCCTGCAGCGAAGATCCGATGACCGGCTTTTTCCGCAATGGAAAGTGCGATACGCGTGCCGACGATCAGGGCATGCATACCATCTGCGCCCTGATGACCGATGAGTTCCTGAAGTTTTCCCGCGAGCATGGCAATGATTTGTCCACGCCGATGCCGGAATACAGTTTTCCGGGGCTGAAGGAGGGCGACTATTGGTGCCTGTGTCTTTCGCGCTGGATACAGGCCCATGAACACGGGATGGCGCCGCAGATCAAACTCGAGGCCACGCACGCCTCCGTCGTGGAGTTTGTTGACCTGGCGCGGCTTCAGGAATACGCCGTCGCTTGAGGTTTATTGAGACGCGATCGGTTCTGTTTTTGGAGGGGCACACGCTGTGTGCCCGTTTTCGGTCGCAGAGCCTGCGACCCTCCAGCCCCCCGCACCGGGTAGGGCAGGGTGTCCCGACCCCGCCGAAAGCGGACGCGTGGGACACGCGTCCCTACCAGTTTAAAACAGCCCGGTCACCTTGCCTGTTTCTACATCGACGTCGATGCGGCGGAAGCCGGGGTTGGAGCCGGTGCCCGGCAGCAGTTTGATGTCACCCGCAACGGGTACGACGAATCCTGCGCCCTTGTAGATCAGCACATCGCGGATCGGCAGGATCCAGTCACGGGGCGCCCCCTTGAAGTCGGGATTATGCGACAGGCTCAAATGGGTTTTCACCATGCACATGCCCATCTGCCTGACGTCGGGGTCGGCTTCGTACAGGGCGATTTTCTTTTCGGCCTCAGCCGACCACTCGACGCCGGACGCGCCATAGATTTTGGTAGCGATGGCATGGACCCGATCCTTGAACGGCATGTCGATATCGTAGAGCGGTTCAAAATGGTTTTCCTCATCGCAGGCGGCCACCACCGCCTTGGCCAGTGCGACCGCACCTTCTCCGCCTTTTAACCAATGCTCGGAAACCGCGCAGCGGGCACCGCTTTCCGTGGCGATGCGGTGGATCAGGTCATGTTCGGCCGATGTGTCGGTATGGAAGGCGTTGATGCAGACCACCGGGCTGACGCCGCTGAGTTTCACTGTGTTGATGTGGGCAATCAGGTTTGCGCAGCCCTCTTCAAGCAGCGCCAGGTTTTCTTCCGTGTAGGCCGGGTCCAACGGTTTGCCTGGTTTTACACTGGGCCCGCCACCATGCATCTTGAGCGCGCGCACCGTGGCCACGATCACGACGGCATCGGGTTTCAGACCGGAATAGCGGCACTTCAGATTCCAGAATTTTTCATAACCGATATCGGCCCCGAAGCCGCTTTCGGTTACCAGATAGTCGCTCATGCGGATGCCGAGCATGTCGGCAATGACGGAACTTTGACCGATGGCAATGTTGGCAAAAGGGCCGGCGTGCACAAAGATCGGATTGCCCTCGATGGTCTGCACCAGATTGGGATTGAGCGCATCGACCATCAGTGCCGTCATGGCGCCGTCGACCTCGAGGTCGGCTGTGGTAACCTCCGTGCCGCTGCGGCTGTAGGCCACGACCATCTTCCCGATTCGTTCGCGCAGATCGGCCAGGCTGTCGGCAACGGCGAGGATGGCCATCAGTTCGCTGGAAACAGTAATCTGGAAGCCCGACTCCATTTCATAGCCGTCCATCTTGCCGCCCTTGCCGATGGTGATGTTGCGCAGCGATTGCGCGCAGAAGTCCATGGCCCACTTGAGCTGTACTTGTTCAGGATCGATGTCGAGCCGCGGGATACCGATCTTTGCCAGACGCTCGTCGTCATAGTTGCGCTCGTGCTGCATGCGGGCCGTCAGTGCCACCATGGCGAGATTGTGCGCGTTGTTGATGGCATCGAAATCGCCGGTGAGCCCCAGCGTGAAGGGGGCCAGCGGAATACACTGTGCCAGGCCGCCGCCGGCGGCGGAGCCCTTGATGTTGAAGGTCGGCCCGCTGCTGGGCTGGCGGATGGCACCGGTCGGTTTTTTGCCAAGCACGCCGAGACCTTCAACCAAACCCATGGTCGTGGTGGTTTTGCCCTCGCCCAGTGGGGTGGGGGTGATGGCAGTCACATCGACATATTTTCCGACCGGCAGATTCTTCACGCGGTTCCACGTTCTGGTGTAGTCGATCTTGGCGACGTTGCGCCCCATCGGGATGAGTTCGTCCGCCTGCAGCCCCAGTTTTTCACCAAGCTCATGGATGGGCAGAATATTCTGTTCTGCGGCCTCGGCAATCTGCCAGTCCGCCATCTGGGTGGGATCGAGTTTCATAGGAGCTCCGAACTTAGTATTACTCGTGTTCCACGGGATTATGAAGGTACAGAATCCAATAGACCGAGCCTACAAAAACTGCGCCTCCAACCATATTGCCGATCACGACCGGGATAAGGTTCTTAACCAGGAAACCGAGAAGGGTTAACTGCGAAAAGTCGGGATTGCCCAACATCGATACAATATCCGGGTTGCTTTTCAGAAGCAGACCGGCAGGGATAAAATACATGTTGGCGATGGAGTGTTCGAAGCCCATGGCGACAAACGCCGTGATGGGGAAGAGGATTGCCAGAATTTTATCAGTAACGGAGCGCGCGCTATAGCAAAGCCAGATAGCCAGGCAGACCAGCACATTGCAAAGCATGGCGCTCGAAAAAGCCTGTAGAACCGTCAGGTTGACTTTGGTGTTCGCGATGTCCAGTGCTTTTGCTCCCACAGCGCCATCGTTGCCGAGCCAGTGTCCGCTATAGAAAACCAACAGCACGATAGCCAGCGATCCGACCAGGTTTCCGGTAAACACAATAATCCAGCTGCGCAGCATTTTACGGTATGTGATGGCGCCGGTAAAGCAGGCCATAACCATCAGGGTGTCGCCGGTGAAGAGGTCGGCTCCTGCGATCACAACCAGAATCAGACCAAGCGAAAAGCTCAACCCGCCGATAAGTTGGGTGAGCCCGACGGGCAGGGTGGAGTCGTGGATGACGTACGTGAAGAGTGCCGCGCCAAAGGCGATAAATGCACCTGCCTGGATCGCCAGAAAAAATGCGCTGATCAGATCGCGATTGGCTTTGCGAATGCCGGAAGCTTCGGCTCGCTTTGCCATGTCCGCGGGTATATATGCATCGAGTTTGCTGTCTTCCATTATAGTCTCTTTGACTCGGGATTGAAAAAGCGCGAGCAACGTAAGCTACAGAATTGAGCCGAAGATTGCCATCGAAAACCCCCGCCACCATGAGAATAGGTAGTGGGGGAACGAAGTTTGTCAGATGGATTTTTATTCGTCAGGATCGTTTAAGCAGTATAGCCATTGGGATGCGCCTGATGCCAGTCCCATGCGCTCTGGACGATCGTTTTAAGATCAGCATACTGCGGATCCCAGCCCAATACGGTTTTGGCCTTGGTGGCATCAGCCACGAGGGCGGTGCAGTCGCCGGCGCGTCGGGGTTGGGACTCGGCGGGAATCGGATGGCCGGTCACTTCGCGGCAGACATCGATGACTTCCTTGACGGTATAGCCGTCACCGTTGCCGAGGTTGAAGGCCCCGGAGATACCCGGTTTGAGGGCGAGGATGTGCGCCTGCGCCAGATCCTTGATGTGGATATAGTCGCGCACGCAGGTGCCGTCGCGGGTTTCGTAGTCTTCGCCGAACATGTAGATTTTTTCGCGCTGGCCCAGCGCAACCTGCAGCACGAGCGGAATCAGGTGACTTTCAGGATTATGCGCTTCGCCGTATTGGGCGGTCGCACCGCTGGCGTTGAAGTACCGCAGGAAGACACACTCGATACCGTGAATCTGCTGCCCCCATTGGAATATTTTTTCGCACAGCAGCTTGGACTCGCCGTAGACCGATTCCGGTTTCTGCGGCAGACTTTCATCCATCGGCATTTTTTCGGGTGTACCGTAGGTGGCGCAGGTGGAGGAGAAGATCAGTTTCCTGCAGTCTGCTTCGACCATAGCGGTCATCAGGTTGAGCGACCCGCTGACGTTGTTTTCGAAAAAGGGCATCGGGTCGACCATGGATTCGCCGACCTCGATATAGGCGGCAAAATGGATGACGGCCTCCGGGCGCTCGGCCAGCATGGCGCTTTTGATGTCCTCCTTGTAGCGCAGGTCACCCTGGATGAATTTTGCGCGGGGATCGACCGCCGGTCGGTATCCGCGTTCGAGATTATCGAATACCACCACTTCGTGCCCTGCATCACAGAGCATTTGGGTGGTCACGCTGCCAATGTATCCGGCTCCGCCGGCAACAAGTACTTTCATTGAATATCTCCTTATGCGTATTGCTTACTACGTATTACGTATTGCTGTTCAGGTTTTTAATACGCAGTACGAAATACGTAGTACATCCTATTTTACAATAATGGCCCCGGCGGAAGGAATGATCGTTTCCGCAGTCGGTTCAAGTCCCTTTGCCTGGCAGGTTTCAATAATCTTCCCGCAGATCATCTCGGCGTCGGCCGCGTGGACCAGGGCCACCGCGCTGCCGCCCCAGCCGCCGCCCGAGAGGCGGGCGCCGAGCGCGCCGGCTTCGCGCGCGGCCTCCACGACGATGTCGAGTTCAACGCACGAATTTTCGAAGGCGATGCGGGAGGCTTCGTGCGAGTCGTACAAAAACTGTCCGAACGCTTCGAGCCGGCCTTCGGCTAGTAGCTTGACGCCTTCTTCAACGCGGTGGATTTCGCCGACCACATGCGAGGCGCGCTGTGCCGCTTCCGGATCAATCTTGCCTTGGAGGGCTTCAAAATCCTCAAACGTGATGTCGCGCAGGGCGCTGACGTTGTAGCCCACGAGTGCGTTGAGCTCGGCGGCCGCCTTTTCGCAGCTGCGGCGCCGTGCGTTGTAGGGCGATTCGGCCAGCGCATGCTTCGCGTGTGGATTGATCATCAGAAAGACCGCATCGTCCGGCAGTTTCACCGGATAGGTTTCAAGGGTGCGGAAGTCGGAGTGGATCAGGCAGTGGTGTACGCCGTAGATACTGGAAAACTGGTCGAGCAAGCCGCAGCTGCACCCGGCAAAGTCGTGCTCGGCCTTCTGTCCGATTTTGGCAATCTCGATCTTGTCGATTTGCTTGCCGGCATATTTGAGCACGGCGTAGGCTGTGGCGACTTCGAGCGCCGCCGAACTGGAAAGTCCGGCACCCATCGGAATGGAGCCGAGGAAGGTGCAGTCGATGCCGTCGACTTCGACGCCGTGTGAACGCAGGAAATAGATGACACCCTTCACATAGTTTGCCCACTGGAACTTTTTCTCCAGCGGTTCGGCGTTGGCGGGGTCGAATTCCGCCGTTACGCCGATATCGCCGGCGGTTAGGCGAACGCCCGGCTTATCGGAAGCGGAGATACAGAAGCAGTGGCCCATGTTGATGGCACAGGAAAAGGTGGTGCCTTCATTGTAGTCCGTGTGGTTCCCGAGCACTTCGATGCGGCCGGGAGCATAAGATACCGTCGTCGGATCCGTGCCGTAGGTGTCGGTATGGATGGCCATCGCCCCGGCGACTGCTTTTTCGTCATACATGGATTGGCTCTCGCGAATTTGTATTGTTGAGCGTCCCAACCTAGCTGAAAAAAACGAGCAAAGCCATAGCCTAAACGAGCAAAGAAGCCTGTGAACGGCTGGGACAGCCGTCTCTACCTGCCTTGCCGCCCGGTGTCTACGCCCAACGCGAACTTGAAAGGACCGGGCCGCCTTCCACTCCGACGAGTAATGGTCCCCATCCTCGAGATGCGGCGGCCAAACACAGAATGAACCCGGAGTTTTTCACATTGCAGGTGTCATGAAAAAGGGGGTCGGCCCACTTTCGCAGGTTCAAGCCTCGCTGACGCGTCAAACCAGAAGGTTCTCATCCATCCAACCACAAAAAAACCGATACTTTTCAGTACCGGTTAAAATGGTGGTGGGAGATGGATTCGAACCATCGAACTCTAAGAGGGCAGATTTACAGTCTGCTGCGTTTGACCGCTTCGCTATCCCACCGGTTCCGATTAAGGAGCGAATAACCTACCGAAAAATTTTGGTTTGTCTACTATCAATTTCCACAAAAACCCATATTTTGGATCCTATCATGACGATACTGCCAAAGCCTGTCATCTGTGTTGGATTGTCCCCTTGCGTACAGCGGATTCTCGAGTTTGCCCGCTTTGAACCGGGGGGCGTGAACCGTGCACGGAAGGTCACCGTCGGCATCGGCGGGAAGGGGGCGAATACGGCGCGCATGGTCAGGAAACTGGGCGGCCATCCGATACTGGTCGGATATATCGGCGGGGCCAACGGCATGTTGCTTGAGCAAATGCTCGATGCGGAGGAGGTTGGCTACCGGCATGTCGTGGTACAAGGCGAAACGCGCATCTGCCAGACGCTGGTGGAGGAGGGAAATCCGGAGACTACGGAACTGGTAGAGGAGATGCCCCCGCTGAACGCCGATAATTGGCGGCATATGATGAAGCTGTTCGAGTCGCTGGAGCTGTCGGGCGCGGTGGTTCCCATCTGCGGAAAGCTGCCGGCCGGAGCGCCGGCCGATGCCTATGCCCGGCTCTGCGGCGTGGTTCATGAGCAGGGCGGCCGGGTGATTCTGGATACGCCGGGCCAGCCGTTGGTCATGGCGCTGGAGCATCGGCCGTATCTGGTGAAAATCAATGACGTCGAGCTGCTGCAGACGCTGGGAGGTGAAGACCTGCCAACCGCCTGCGCCGAACTGATAAAACGGGGTGCGCAGTCGGCGCTGATTACGCGCGGCAGTCGAACGGCGTTTTTTGTTGATGGCTCGCAAACGCTTGAAATCCATCCGCCACCGATCGAAGCAGTCAATCCCGTTGGAAGCGGCGATGCTGTTACCGCCGGACTCGCCGTTGCACTGACCGAAGGCAGGGAGATTGCCGAAGCACTGGTGGAGGGCATGGCCTGCGGTGCGGCCAATGCCCTACATTTGATTTCAGGCCAGATTGAACCGGGCGATGTGGCGCGCCTACGTTGTGCGGTCAGCGTCGAGTCGCTAACCTAGAAGCAATCTTCCGCCTACAGACCTTCCGGGAAGTGATCGCCGAGTTTGGATTTTCCGCCGGGACGGACGTGGCGGGAAGCGGGTTTTCGGGAATCGATCTCGCACTGCGCCATGAACTCCTGCGAAGACATGACTTGAGCGCCATCACCAAGAACTGTGTCGGCTTCGGCGCGGTCGGA
>JABDQT010000112.1 GCA_013042165.1 Kiritimatiellales bacterium
TTTTTCCGTGGTTTCGCCGAGGTATGGGAAGCTCGTGTAGCCCGCCTGCAGGGTGCCGATAATGGTTGCGGCGCGGACCGCCGTGCGGAAGTCCTCTTCCGATAGCAGCTTGGCGCCGTTGATTTCGGTCAGGTTGCAGAACTGCCATCCAGATTCGATGGTGACATTGCCGTCGGCATCGCGCACTTCGAGATGCGGATTGAGGCCGATCTCGCAACAGGGGTTGCACCCGTGCGAAAGATCGTTGGAGAAGTAGAAACCCGGTTCACCCCACTCCTTCTGCTTCTGGAAGATCCGCAAAAACTGCGCTTTCGAGGTTTCGTTGCGGATCAGTTTAACGGAGTTGTTGGAACGGCCGCGCTGCGGGTTTTCGGTGAACCAGTTCCCGCGTTTGGCATTCATCATTTCTCCATCGTCAGGGGAGAAAAGGCAGATGGTAGCGGAGCGGCGCACGCCGCCGGCAATCACGGCATCAGCCGCATGCATCATGATGTCGTAGCATTCGACCGGCTTGAGTTTGCGCCCGAGTGCCCCATCCAGAATATTGCGGGCGCGCTCCAGTGCGCGGCGCAGCGGGACATGTCCCGGGGCACGGCCGCCGGAGGTTTTCAGGAGACTGCCGTGATGCCGAATCTCGGAATAGTTGAACTCAACAAGATAGCCCTCGATATAGCTGGTCATCAGTTCCTGCATGGCATCCGCCCAGCCTTCAATTGTATCAGGAATAGTAACGTGCCGAACGCTTCCTTCATCAACGGTGGCTGTCAGCGGAGGAAGCTTTTCAACGTGCTCAAACTCGACACTGAAACCGACGCCGGTTCCGCACAGCAAAAGGAACAGGCCTTCGGCGAAAAACTCAACACGATCGCAGATACCGAAGGTGCAGTTATACATGCGGGCATGATTCTTTTCGATAGCCGGACCGCCGAACTGCATGGAGCGCATGGAAGGGAGACAGCGTTTATCGATCACCTGATCAAAGGCCCACCGGATATCTTCTTCCGCTGATGGGTATGCACGGATGTGCATGTCGCGAACGCGGCCGACGGCTTCGGCATACGTTTCCCGCCGGCCAAGATCGGGGAGGTAGCGGGCATAGCGGCTGGCCAACATATAGTCCTGGATGGCGGAGGCATCCGGCCGGAGGCGCTGGTTGCGAGCCTTGTTGTGCTCTTCACGGTACAGGATGTAGGCACGGGCCACATCGTAGAGGCCGGCCCCCATCAGCTGCTGTTCGACCAGATCCTGGATGTGCTCGACATCCACCTCTTCCTTGCCGCGGTGCTCGTAGCCCTTGATGATATTGTCGAGCTTGGCAGTGATGTCCCGGACAATGGTCAACAAATGCTGAGGAACATCGCCTTCGGCTGGAACCGAACTTTGAACGGCTTTCTCGATGGCCGTGAAAATTTTCGACTCGTCGTAGTCTACTGTTGCGGCATCACGTTTTTTGACTTTGATGACCATACGTATTCCCCTTTTAAAAATTACGGACGTTTGCGTGTTCACTGCGGCGGGAGGAATTAAGTCAATCAGTGCTAATATACAAGATGTAGTGTTCTCCCGAAAACCTAGTCACAATATATGCTCTATACAGACAGACAAGGGAAAAAATTGAAAAACCTATTTATGTAGTCGTCCGCACCTGTTTTAAGCCCTGAAACCGTATGTATTTACGCTGTTAGCATCTGGCTTATTCTTCTTTTTCAAGGGCACAATTCTGTTACCTTTCGATCAAGGAAGCGGGATCAATAATTTTTTTCACGACTCTGAATCAATAGATTTCCGCCACAATCGATGTATGAAAGTCTCCGTTGTCATGCCGGTCTACAACGCCGAATCCACGGTGCTTACCGCACTGGAAAGTCTGCGTTCGCAGAGCTATCAACCGCTCGAAATCATTGTCGTAAACGATGGCTCGACCGACGGCACCATGGATCTGCTGCACAGGCAGAATGATATCATGCTGCTCGATCATTCACACCGGGGCATTGCGGCCGCCCTCAACGAAGGACTTGCGGCGGCCAGTGGAGACTATATTGCACGCATGGATGCGGATGACTGGAGCGCCCCGAACCGGATTGAAGAGCAGGTGGCATTTCTCGATATCTACAAGGAGATCGGAGTTGTAGGATGCAGGGTGACCTATGGCGGCAACCGGAAAAAGCAAGCCGGCTATGCAACCTATGTGGACTGGATCAACTCGTTGGTTTCCGTGGAAGACATCGCGCTGAACCGCTTTATTGAATCTCCCTTCGCCCATCCTTCCGTCATGTTCCGGCGGGGGCTGTTTGAAAAATATGGAGCCTATCGCGATGGGCCTTTTCCGGAGGATTATGAACTCTGGCTGCGATGGATGGCCAATGGTGTCCGGATGGGCAAGGTGGATGACGAACTGCTGACATGGAACGATCCGCCCGATCGTCTGTCACGAACCCATTCACGCTACAGCGTCGACGCCTTTTATAAAATCAAGGCCGAATACCTCTGCATGTGGCTGGAAAACAACAATCCGCACCATCCCGATGTTATCGTTTGGGGGGCAGGTCGTGTTACCCGAAAG
>JABDQT010000245.1 GCA_013042165.1 Kiritimatiellales bacterium
CCCGAAGTAGACCGAGTCGGCCCCGGCGCGAATGGCGGCCGACAGCGCAGCATACGACCCCGCCGGCGCCATCAGCTCAAAATTGGTTTTCTGGTTCGTCATGGGCTTCGAACAATGGATAAACCGAAAATTGATTGCAACTCTCCAAAATCAGCAAAACAAATGGGTTGTTTGGGAAAAGGATTGAATAACCTATCGCGGACAGGTATTTTTCGAAGCTTCCCGCTTCTATGCCTGACTGGCGGCATCGGGATGATTGAGACAACTGAATAACCGGAGAGGATACATGAAAAACATTCCCATTGATAATGTCCGCAACTTCGCTCTAATGGGCCACACTGGTAGCGGGAAGACTTCGCTGATCGACAGTATCCTGTTTAAGCTGGGTCAGGTTGATCGGGTGGGCTCTCCGGAAAACGGTACCAGTGTGGCCGATTGGACTGCCGAAGAGAAAGCGCATGAAATCTCTATTTGGGCCAAACCTTTTGATGGCGTCTACACCGCCGCCTCCCGCAAGATCCGCCGCCTCGTCATGATCGACACGCCCGGCTTCGCAGACTTTATCGGCCAAATGGTCGCCGCTGCAGAAGTGACCGATGCTGCGCTCATCACCATCGATGCCAGCTCCGGCATCCAGGTCGGAACCCAACGCGCATGGAAAGCCTGCGAAAAGCGCAACCTGCCCCGCGGCATTGCCATCACCTGCCTCGACAAGGATGACACCGACTTTGACAATACACTACTCGAAATCAAGGAACGCTGGGGCGACGACCGCTGTGTGGCCATGGTGCTCCCGACCTCCGACGGCAAGGCCATCGATATTCTCAACACCCCGGCTGACGAAGTTCCTGACGACATGAAGGACCGTGTTAAGTCCATCAAGGATCACCTGATTGAACTCGCCGCGGAAACCGACGACTCGCTGATGGAAAAATATTTTGAAGGCGAGGAACTTTCGGCCGACGAGTTTTCCGAAGGCCTGCGCAAGTCGGTTCATGATGCGCATCTGATCCCCGTATTCGCCACTGCGGTTAAGTCGGACATGGGCGTAAAAGAAATGATGGACTCCATCAGCCGCCTGTTCCCGTCTCCGCACGACTATCCCGTCAGCTGCGCCGAGGGCAACGAAATCTCGGCGGAAGAAGACCAGCCCTTCTCCGGGCAGGTCTGGCGCTGTTACAACGACGACTTTATCGGCCAGCTGACCTTTGTCCGCATCTACAGCGGCACACTCAAGCCCGGCATGGAAATATACAATCCGACCAAAAACCAGAAGGAAAAGATCAGTACGATCCTCTATGTAGACGGCAAGAAAACCACCGAAGCCCAGGAGGCCAAGGCCGGCGACATCGTGGCGCTGACAAAATTGAAGCACACCTATCTCAACGACTCCCTCTGCTCACCCGGAAGTGAGATTCAGTTTGAGCCGATCATCTTCCCCTCTCCGGTGACCGCTTACGCGGTTGAGCCGAAGAACAAGGCCGACGCCGACAAAATCGGCATGGCGTTGCATCGTGCGACCGAAGAGGATCCCTCCACCAAGCTCGACCACAACACCGAAACCCACGAACTCGTTCTCTGGGGCATGGGTGATATGCACCTTGAAGTCACCCTCGAACACATCAAAAACCGCAGCAACGTCGAGATGACCCACCACACGCCGAAGGTCTCCTACAAAGAAACCATCACCGGCAGCGGCGATGGACACTACAAGCACAAGAAGCAGTCCGGCGGCCGCGGACAATATGGCGAGTGCTACATCCGCATCCGTCCCAAAGGCCCAGCCGAAGAAGAATGGTTTATCAACAAACTCGTAGGCGGCTCGATCCCGGGCAATTTTGTGCCTGCCTGTGAGAAAGGCTTTGTGGAAGGCCTCAACAAGGGCCCGCTCGTCGGCGCGGAAGTCATCAACGTGCAGGTCGAGCTGTACGACGGCTCGTATCACGACGTCGATTCCTCCGAGGTCGCTTTCAAGATTGCCGGCGCGCGTTCACTGCACGAAGCCATCGAAAAATCGAGCCCGGTCCTGCTCGAACCCATCATGAGCGTGAAGGTGATCGTACCCGATCAGTTCATGGGCGACATCAGCGGCCTGCTCAACACCAAGCGCGGGCGCATTCTAGGGATGGGGCCGGAGGATGGCCTGCAGGCCATTTCGGCCGATGTGCCGCAGGCGGAAATGTTCAAGTTCTGTTCCGAGCTGCGCTCCATCACCAGCGGCCAGGGCTCCTTCGAAATGGAGTTCAGCCGCTACGAACAGGTTCCCGC
>JABDQT010000247.1 GCA_013042165.1 Kiritimatiellales bacterium
ATGCCCTCCAACCTGAGATTAGCCCACCCCGGCGGTGATCCATTTGAGGTGCTGATCAGCGCGCTCGACCAAAATACCGGTGCCGATGTCCTGTCCGCCCCGCGTATTCTGACCCGCAGCGGCGAAGAGGCCACCATTCGCGTGGGAGAGCTCCATTACTTTCCGGAGGTGTACGAAGGCGACTCTGCTCAGGCAACGATCGTCAATGTTTCATATGAAGACTTTGAGGAAAAACTGATGGGTGTTGAGCTGACCGTGACGCCGAAAGTGAAAAACGAGCATGAAATTGCACTGGAACTGAATCCACGCATCACCGAACTGGCCGGATACCAAAGCTATCAGCTTTTGCCGGGCTCTTTCGGAGTTTTCAATGGTTTTACGACAACGTTTAAGGGCTCATCCTATAACCACCGGCAGTTGGATACGAGCCCGCCATACATTGATCACGATCCGATTGTCGCCAGTCTGCCGATCTTTAAAAAACGGGAAATCCAAACGCAGGTGACGATTGCTGACGGCAGCACGATCGGCATGGGCGGCCTGATCAATGAAAAGACGATGGCGTTCGAGGACAGAGTGCCGCTGCTGGGGAGCCTTCCGCTGGTGGGACGGCTGTTCCGTAACGAAGGCGAACGGGTGGTGAAGCGCAATCTGCTGATGTTTGTGACCGCCAATATTATCGATCCGAACGGGCAGGTTAACACATCACGATCGTTCGAATAGCTTGAGCATGGACGCTCGGGCAGGTCCTTGGTCCGGTTTTACGAAGCCGGGCGCGGACTCCATGAATACAACCAGAGACACAAGACGGGACTATTGGGTATGCACACGGTGAAAATGTATCTTCTTGCGGCTGTACTTTTTGTCAGCTTCCTTCCGGCTTTCGGCGGACTTACAGACGATGAATTAAAACAGTTCAAGAGCAATTTGGAGATCGGCGGAGTCCGCACCGACACCGAAAAGGATGATGGAAAGAAACTCGAGCGCCTGGAGGTGAATACCTATCAGAACGAAGACGATCCGCTTACCTATGAAATGAGCCGATTCCGGCTGCGTCTGATCGTTGAGCTGACCGATAAGGATAAAAACACCTATCTGGTTAAATTCACAGGAAATGCACCCGAAGACTTTGACAGCGAATACCAGGGGGAAGATTACTGGAATCTCTACATGGAGCATGGCGACTTTGACCGGCTGAAAATATCAGGCTACATCGTTCAATACGGCATCATGGATGGCGAAACCTTTGTTCCTTTGGCGGACGATGAAGACGATGCCGAAGAGATGCTGGAGCGGGTGAGGCAACGCACAACCGCCCTGTTTCCGGGCAAGTTCTATCTGCGGCATTATTACATGTACGATGATCCGAGTGAAGGGGTCAGGGAGTCCGTGCCCAAAAAAATCAACTCTGTTAAAGAATGAACCTGCGACGAACAAAACGCCCTCTGATCATTGGCAGCATGCTGTGCATGCTGTGCCGGGGAGCCCTTGCAGCTACGCCGGAGCAACTGGCCGAAATCAGCGCCAGCGGGCTGTTGTATGAGGCCTCAAGAAATCTGGCCGCAGAGAACTATGGCGGTGCCTTGCCCTATTTGACGCACTATCTGGAACGGATGGAGCTCAACGAGGATGACCGGGTGACTGCACTGAAACAGGCCGTCCGGTTTAAACTGGGGAAAATCAACGCCTATCTGGAAGACCCGTTTACCGCATCCGATTATCTGAAGCAATACACACAGACTCTTCCCTGTTACCAACCGCGCGAGGCTTGGAAGCTGTTGGCTCTGACGCTGTATGAATCAGGGCAGTTTGAAGCCTGTGTTGACGCCGCGACAAATGCCCTGAGCCGTCCGCTGCCCAAAGGCCTTCCCACGCAGTCAAAGCAGGTCAATTACAACGAACTTTCAAAAGATGAAATGGCCGGCTTTACGGCCCGACAGATCAAGCGCATTGAGGAAGAGGCCCAGGAAGCGGAGGAAACCATCTCGCAGACCATCTCCGAGGAGGTGCCCGATGCCGAGCCGGATTATACGATGGAAGAGCTGGTGTTTCTCAACATGACCCTTGCGGAGGCCCACAGCCAACTCGAGAATTGGGAAGCGAGCATTGAGCCGTATGAGTTTGTGGTTGAAAACGCGTTGACGGAGGATCGCAAAGGGTACGCCATTATGCAGTTGGTCAATTCGCTGATTGCGCTGGAACGGTTTGATGATGCGACAGACTTCATCGTAGAGCTCTATCGTACGCCCGCACGCTATGATATTCGGGTGAATATGGCACTTATGAGTGCGGCATCGACGCTGTCTTCGGA
>JABDQT010000249.1 GCA_013042165.1 Kiritimatiellales bacterium
GTGCCGGTCCTCACCCCTTGGTTGAGCAGCCATTGGTTATCGTTCTTTACCGAGGTGGACGCATCGGTCGGTCGGAAACTGATCGAGGGCGTCAAAAACCCCACGGTTGTCGAAAACAACAGGGCACGCGAACTGTTCGATATCGAGCCCGCCAGTGCGCACGAGGCCATGCGGGACGCTATACATGAAACAGGAGTTCACCTGCAATCCGAAGCGAAAAGTACGGTGACCGATTTCCATTTGGCGAGGCATCATTCATGAATATATTCATACCGGATTGCAGCATACGGATCTGAGCGCAATGCCTGGTTGACCAGCAAGGTCAAAAAACGGTTTTTGCCACGTGATTTGAAAAAAATGCCGCACCGGTTCGTTAGAAAAACGCATCACAACCCACGGAAGACGTACTATGTATCACATTACAAAAGAATCGCTGGTGGAAACCGATATGGACAAGGCCTGGGAGTTTATTCAGAATCCCGCCAACTTGAATCTCATCACGCCGCCGGACATGGCCTTTGAAATCGTGTCGGAACTGCCGGATGAAATGTTCGAGGGTATGCTGGTGGAATATCGCGTAAAGATCCCCGTCGTGGGCACGCAGCCTTGGCTCAGTGAACTGAAGCACATCGTGCCCGGCCGTTCCTTTGTCGACGAACAGAAGATCGGGCCCTACAAGCTTTGGTACCACTACCACGCGCTCGAACAGATCGGTGATCAAGTCAAATTTATCGATCAGGTGACCTACGAAGTGCCGTATTGCATTTTTGGAAAAATTGCGCATGCACTGTTTATCCGAAAAACGCTGGAACGCATCTTTTCCTATCGCGAAGAACGTTTTCAGGAGATTTTTTCCTGAATTGCGGACACATGACTGACCGCTCAAAAAAACCATCTTCCCGATGAAAGGTTTTTTCGTATTGATCGAACACGAGTTGTTAGTCATTTGAGCAGGAATACTTAATTCAACAGAGGAGGGACATCATGAAGAAATACAGAACATTTATGGCTTCCATCATCGCTTTGTTCGCGATTGCTGCGACAGCCGCCGCAACACCCGTATATTACACCATTCTCCACGCACTGGATGCGGATTCGATGGAGGTGTTCACCGATGGAGGTGCCGGAACACTCAGTGTTTCCCGGGATGGAGGCGATTCCTTCAAAACAATTTCGGAATTCAAATTTGATCGGCGGGGACGTGCCGTAGCGCGGGTTTTCTACCTAAACCGTGTTCCTGCCGACTCGCCGGTCAAACTTGTTGCGTCCTTCAATGAAAGCGACCAGGGTCAGCCGGTCGACACGGTTATCGAAACCACGGCGGCTGAATTTCTTGATTCACTGAATCCTTACAAGCGTTGGCCCTGGCTCGCCTATGCGCCCGTTTACGTCTCCTATGAAACCCTGCCCTCCATTGTGGACATCGCCGTCAGTGACGGTCGTTTCACCAATCTGGTTGCGGCCGTGGTTCAGGAAGGTCTTGTCGGCACGCTTTCCGGCGAGGGTTCATTTACCGTCTTTGCACCAACGGATGCCGCATTCGAAGCATTGGGAGCAACAGGAGATGATCTGCTTGCCATACCCGGCCTGAAAGACATTCTTCTCTACCACGTGCTGCCCGCCGCGCTGGATGGAGATGCGGTTGCCGCAGAAACCCACATCGAGACGCTGCTGGGCAAGAATGTTGATGTGGAGGTCGTCGGTGATGAGCTGTTTATCAACGACTCCAAGGTTATTCTGGCCAACATCGAAGCCTCAAACGGCATCATCCACGTGATTGATGCGGTACTGATTCCTCCGGTCCTGCCGAACATAGTCGAGATTGCCGTGGGCGACGGCCGCTTTGAAACACTGGTGGAAGCATTGGTGGAAACAGGTCTCGATGGCGCACTCACCAATGAAGGGCCCTTCACTGTTTTCGCACCAACTGACGATGCTTTTGCCGCAGTGGGAAGTCCGGCAGACATTCTAGCCCTCACCAACCTGGCGGATATTCTGCTCTACCACGTGGTGGATGGTCGCTTGACGGCGGAGGATGTAGCGGCAGTTGAACGACTCAGTACGCTGCTGGGCGAAGATGTGAAGGTCAATGTGACCGATGAAGGGGTTTTCATCAACGATTCCAAGATCATCATCCAGGATATCAAGGCCGAAAACGGAATTATCCACGTGATTGATGCCGTACTCATTCCCGAAGAAATGCCCGACATCGTCGACATTGCGATTGCGGCGAATTTCACAACGCTCGTGGGTGCCCTTCAGGATACCGGACTGGATGCTGTGCTGCGCGGGGATGGACCGTTCACTGTATTTGCTCCGACTGACGAGGCATTTGAAAAGCTTCCGAAGTGGCTGCTGAGGTTCCTCGTCAACAACCCCAAGTACCTTTCTCAGGTCCTGCTCTACCACGTAGCTGCGGGTGATCTGGACGCATCGGAAGTGCTCTCCCTTGGCAGGATTCAGACTGTGCAGGGCAGAAGTGTAAAGGCTCAAGCTCGAGGCGATGATGTGTTCATCAACAACGCAAAAGTCATTGAAGCGAACATCGAGGCCAAAAACGGAACCATCCATGTGATCGACCGTGTATTGATTCCCTGGTTCAGATACTGATTCTTCCCTAAACCATACGCATGCACGCTCCTTTTGCATGCACCCCCCGGCGCCCCGAAATTTTTTTCGGGGCGCCATTTTTAATTGTCCGAGAAGGCATCGTCTTTAACCATGGTTTACAGGAAGGAACAGGCGGCCATGATGGGCACCGATCTTCAGAAGGCCGGAATCGGCAAACTCTTAGTGCCAAGGATAGGTTGCTTTTCCAAAGTATTAAAATAAAATGCCCTAATGAATGATAAAGAATTGACCAATCCGGAAACCTGGCTCGATGAGCATGGCGACTACCTGTTCCAATTCGCGTTCGTACGGTTGAGGAATCGTGCGGCAGCCGAGGATGCGGTTCAGGAAGCGTTCCTGGCCGGCATCAAGGCGCTTGAGCGGTATGACGGAAAAACGCCGGTCCGCTACTGGTTGCGCGGTATTTTGCGCCACAAGGTGGTGGATTATATTCGCAAGGCATCGCGGGAAGTGGCGGTTGACGACACGGAGGGCAGCGAGATCCTCGACAGTCTGAAGTTCAAAGCCTTCGGCATTCCCTCACAGCATCCCCCTCCGTGGAAATTCGACCCCAAGCATGCGTATGAGCAGAAGGAGTTCTGGGAAGTATTCTATGGGTGCATGTCCAAATTGAAAGACACCATGGGCCAGGCATTTACTCTGCGCGAGCTGGAAGGATGGTCTACCGATGAGATTTGTAAGGAACTCAACATCAAGCCGAACAATTTGTGGGTCGTACTCCACAGGGCGCGCACACAACTGAAATCGTGCCTCGAAGATAACTGGCTGTCGACTTAACGGAGATTTTAAATGATTGCTTGTAAACAAGTCGCAAAGGCACTGGCTGATCACCGCTACTATGAACTTCCATGGTGGAGGCGCATTCCCATGTTTGCGCACATCAAGCTTTGTGTCATGTGCGGGAAATATCACCAGCAGGTCGTAGATATGCAGAAAGGCGTACATGACTATCTGGAACATGAGGAAATCGGCGACATCGAGCCGCAAATGCATCTTTCAGACGATGCCAAGAGCCGGATCGTGTCCTCGATGATGAAGTAATGATGCAAACGTCCCTTTCCAGCGCAGCAACCAAAGGTTCATCCTTCAGCATTCCCCTGCTGTTCATGCATATCTGCTGCGCTGGAATCTTTTTTGTACCGGGTGGATGGCCTGCATTCGGTATCTTTGCGCTGATGTATGTCTTGCATGTGTTTGCGCTCACTGCCGGTTTTCATCGGTATTTCTCGCATAAATCCTACAGCACCAGCCGCGCATTTCAGTTTGTGCTCGCACTGCTTGGCACGACGGCGGCGCAGCGCGACCCATTGTGGTGGGCCAGCCACCATCGTATGCACCACCAAAATTCGGATACGGAAGAGGATGTCCATTCACCTCGACATCACGGATTCTGGTGGGCCCACATGGGATGGGTTATGAAACGGGAACTGATGGAAACAGACTTCAGCCGGGTCAAGGATTTTGCAAAGTATCCCGAACTGGTCTGGCTCAACAAACACCCGTATGCGCCCGCATTCGCGCTGGCCGTCATGCTGCTGGGCATCGGATCGTTTTTGCATTGGCTTCGACCGGAATGGGGCATGACCGGCTGGCAGTTTGTGTTTTATGGTTTCTTCCTCAGTACCATAGCCGTCTACCACGTCACCTTCTGCATAAACTCAGTAGCTCACATGTTCGGAAAGAAGCGTTATGATGTGGATGACGACAGCCGCAACAACTGGTTGCTGGGACTGCTGGCTATGGGAGAAGGCTGGCACAACAACCACCACCGGTATTCGGTCTGTGCCCGCCAGGGCTTCAGATGGTGGGAAATCGATCTCAGCTACATGATACTGCGCGTGCTGCAATGGTTTCGCATTGTATGGGACATTCGCGAACCGCCCAAAGCAGTCCTTGCCGAACGGAGATCATAATGGAAACACTACAACACTTTGCTCCCATGCTGCTGCATGGATTCATCGGGGCGTTCATCGTCTTCACGATACTCTGGACGATTCAGGTCATCCGCAAGGATGCCGGGTTGGTGGACATCGGCTGGACAGCCGGCGTTGGCGCCATGGCGGTGTATGCGGCGGTTATCGGTGAAGGATGGCTGCCTCGCCGTATTCTACTCGGGGCGATGGGCGGGATCTGGTCGCTTCGGCTTGTGCTATACATTCTGAAGGACCGCATTCTCAGTGAGCAGGAGGACTCCCGCTACCAGCGCCTGCGCGCCCACTGGGGGGACAAGGCAAACCGCTGGTTCTTCGTTTTCTTCACCTCGCAATCCCTGCTGGTCGTCCTGTTTGCCCTACCCTTCCTTTCAGGCGCCAGCAAGACGCAGGCTTCCGTTTCCGTCTTCGACATTCTGGCGGCCGCAACGTGGCTTATCACCATGTTTGGTGAATGGCAGGCCGACCTACAGCTCGCTCGCTTTCGGAACAATCCGGACAACAAGGGAAAGGTCTGCCGGGACGGCCTCTGGAACTTGTCTCGGCACCCCAACTATTTCTTTGAATGGCTCCATTGGTTTTCCTATGTCTTGCTCGCCGTGGGGGCCCCCGCATTTGCACTGAGCCTGATAGGTCCGGCAGCCATGTATCTTTTCCTTATGAAGCTCACCGGCATTCCGCATGTGGAACGCGAGTCGCTGGCCAAACGCGGCGATGCCTACCGTGAGTATCAGGAGACGACCAGCATATTGATCCCCTGGCCGAAAAAGAAGAAAGCGCTGTAAGGGTCTGCACATCAGTACGAACCTTGGCAACGGAGATAAGATATGATCGACTTTATGGAACTTGCCGAGAGAGGAAAAATGCCCGATGCCGCAATTCGTGCCGGTATCAGGAAACTGCTTCGCGATCGGCTCAGACTGGAGCAAAAAGGATCCCGCGAGGAGCAGCTTGAAGCACTCTATAAATTCATCGCCATGATGGAGTCCTCGCCGGTTGCCGTCGCCACCGACACGGCGAACGAGCAGCACTACGAAGTGCCTTCCGACCTCTTCCAGACCTTCATGGGTCCGCACCTCAAATACAGTTGCGGGTATTGGCCGGTGGCCGACACCACGCTGTCGGAATCCGAAGAATACATGCTCCAGCTCACCTGCAAACGTGCGGGGCTTGAGGATGGCATGGATATTCTCGAACTGGGCTGCGGATGGGGCTCGCTTTCACTCTGGATGGCGGAACACTATCCCAACTCTCACATCACCGCGGTATCCAACTCGCGCACGCAGAAGAAATTTATCGATGCGCGGGGATTCCAGAACCTGGAAGTTATCACCTCGGACATGAATGATTTCAACATTGCCCGGCGATTCGACCGCGTGGTTTCCGTTGAAATGTTCGAGCACATGCGCAACTGGGCCGAGCTGCTACAGCGCATTAATGGATGGCTGAAGCTGGAAGGTAAACTTTTCATCCATATTTTCGTGCACCGCGATCTGGCCTACCTCTTCAATGATGCGGGCGAGGTCAACTGGATGTCTGAACACTTTTTTAAGGAGGGCATGATGCCCTCGGAATCGCTCATGACCTTGACGAACAACGACATGGTCGTCGAGCGGCACTGGCGCGTGAATGGCCGGCACTATGCCAAAACCTTGCGGGCATGGCTCGATCGCATCGATGAAAACGCTAAGGAATCCATCGCAATCCTGGAGAGAGATCATAAGAGCGAAGAGGCCCGGATTCAGTTTGGTCGCTGGCGCATATTCTTCATGGCTTGCGAAGAGCTGTTTGGATTCAGGGAGGGGGAAGAATGGTACGTTGCACACTATCTATTGAAAAAGCGCTGATCACTGCAGGGCTGACTGGATTAATCATGATGACGGGATGCACATCCAGGTCGAAAAACAGGTCTCCGGACTGGTCGAAGAACACGGCGGCACTGGAACGGACTGAATCGATACCCTCGATGAAGCCCGGGAGCGAGATTGAAC